>SKJZ01000118.1 GCA_007121755.1 Halorhodospira sp.
GCGGATCTCCGCGGCATCGACGGTGCGTCCGTGCGGCAGCGCGGCGCCGGGCCGGGCGAGCGGCGCACGCAGACCGGGGCGCGCGTTGGGGGCGCCGCAGACGATCTCGGTGGCGGCCGCGCCGTCGTTGACGCGGCAGATCTGCAGGCGGTCGGCCTCGGGGTGAGGGCGGCACGCCTCAATCTCGGCCACCACAACACCGGTAAACGGCGGCGCGGCGGGCTCCAGGCTGTCCACTTCCAGCCCGGCCATGGTCAAGATCCCGGCCAACTCCGTCGTGGAGCTGGGCGGGTCGATCCACTCGCGTAGCCAGCGTTCACTGATGCGCATGGTTCACCGGAACTGTCGGAGGAAACGCAGATCGTTTTCGAAGAAGAGGCGCAGATCGTCGACGCCGTACCGGAGCATGGCCAGCCGCTCGACGCCCATGCCGAAGGCGTAGCCGGTCCACCGTTCCGGATCGACCCCGGCGTGTTCGAAGACTGCAGGGTGGACCATGCCGCAGCCGAGAACCTCCAGCCAGCCGCTCTGTTTGCAGACCCGGCACCCTTCGCCACCGCATATCACGCACTCCACGTCGACCTCGGCCGACGGTTCGGTGAACGGAAAGTAGGAGGGGCGGAAGCGCACTGCCAGAGGGCGCTCAAAGAACGCCTCAAGGAAGTCGTGAAGGATCCCCTTGAGCGCAGCGAAGCTGACCTCGCGCTCAACCAACAGTCCCTCCACTTGGTGAAACATTGGCGTATGGGTTACATCGGAGTCGCACCGGTAGACGCGGCCCGGCGCGATGACCCGCACCGGCACGCCGTCACGCTCCATGACGCGGATTTGAACCGGCGAGGTGTGCGTGCGCAGCAGCCGTGTGGCGTCGAAGTAGAAGGTGTCGTGCATGGCCCGGGCGGGGTGGTGGGCCGGGATGTTCAGTGCCTCGAAGTTGTGCCGGTCGTCTTCGACCTCGGGGCCGTCGGCCACCGTGAAGCCGGCGCCGGCGAACAGCGCCTCGATACGCTGCAGGGTTCGCGATACGGGGTGGAGGCCGCCGCGCTCCTGCCCGCGGCCGGGCAGAGTGACATCGATCCGTTCGCCGGCCAGGCGCTGTTCCAAGTCGGCCCGCGCCAATTCCTCCTTGCGCTCTGCCAGCCGCCGGGTGAGCCGCTCCTTGGCTTGGTTGATCGCGGCGCCAGCCGCTGGCCGCTGATCGGCGGGCAGGCCACCGAGCCCCTTCAGCAGGCTCGTCATCTTGCCCTTCTTGCCGAGATAGGCGACCCGGACCTGCTCCAGCGCTGCGAGGCTGTCCGCGCCGTTTGCCGCTTCTTCGGCCTCCCGGGAGAGCGCGGCGAGTTCAGCCTCGTGGTCGGCAGTCATCCCTTCAGCCGGGCCGGCATTAGCCGGCCAGCGCCCCCCGGGCCCGCTCGGCCAAAGAGGCGAACGCCTCCGGCTCGTGCACGGCCAAGTCGGCCAGAACCTTCCGGTCGACGTCGACACCGGCAGTCTGCAGGCCGTTGATGAAACGGCTGTACGACATGCCGTTGACGCGGGCGGCGGCGTTGATGCGGGCGATCCACAGCCGACGGAAGTCGCGCTTGCGTTGCCGGCGGTCACGGTACGCGTACTGGCCCGCCTTGATGACCGTCTGGCGGGCGATACGGAACGACTTGCGCCGGGCGCCGTAGTACCCCTTCGCCGCCTTGATGACCTTCTTATGCTTGGCGCGATTGACCACGCCGCGCTTGACTCTCGCCATGACCGAACTCCGTGATCAGTAGTTGCCCAGGGTGCGGCGAATCATCGGACGATCGGAGGGGTGAACCTCGGTCATCGTCGCCAACCGCCGCTTCCGCTTGGGATCCTTCTTGGTAAGGATATGGTTGTGAAAGGCCCGGGAGCGCTTGATGCGGCCGGAGGCGGCCACCTTGAAGCGCTTCGCCGCGCCGCGGTTCGTTTTGAGTTTGGGCATTTCCGCCTCCCGCAGTTATAAAAAAAGAGCGAGCGCGCCGCCTATGGCCGGAACGCGCCCGCCGGAGTCCATACGAGTCTTACTTCTTCTTCGGACTCATCATCATCACCATCATGCGCCCCTCCATCTTCGGGCGCTGGTCGACGGTGGCGATGTCCTCCAGATCGTGCTCGATACGATCGAGCAGTCTGCCGCCGAGTTCTTGGTGAGCCATTTCACGTCCGCGGAAGCGGATGGTGATCTTGGCCTTGTCGCCTTCCTCCAGAAAACGGCGCAAGTTACGCAGTTTGACGTCGTAATCGCCCTGGTCGGTACCGGGACGGAATTTGACTTCCTTGACCTGGATCTGCTTCTGCTTCTTGCGCGCAGCTTGCTGCTTCTTACTCTGCTCGAACTTGAACTTGCCATAGTCCATGATCCGGCAGACCGGCGGCTTCGCATTGGCGTCGATCTCGACCAGATCGAGACCGTCGGCCTCGGCCATGGCCAGCGCCTCCTCAATCGTGAGAACCCCGGCTTGGTTGCCTTCGGTGTCGATCACCCGGACTTCCGGTACCCGGATCAGTTCGTTGATGCGACGCTGCTCAGCCGGCGCCGCAGTACCGCGCGCCCCTTTCTTGGATCTTATCGCGATCCTTCAACCCTCCAAAGTTCGTCCACGTTGCGCGATATCCTTCCGGATACGTTCGAGAAAGTCTTCCAGCCCCATTGAGCCGAGATCGTTCCCGCCGCGTTCGCGCACAGCTACCGTGTTCGTTTCGAGTTCCCGGTCCCCGACCACCAGCATGTAGGGAACCTTTTGCAGCGTGTGCTCGCGGATTTTATAGCCGATCTTCTCGTTCCTCAAGTCGGCTAGCGCACGCAGCCCGTTTTCGGTCAGGCTTTTTTCGATTTGAACGGCGTATTCGGCCTGCCGATCGGTAATATTGAGGACCACCGTCTGCACTGGCGCCAGCCAAGCAGGCCACGCGCCGGCGTAGTGTTCAGTGAGAATACCGAGGAAGCGCTCGATAGAGCCGAGGATCGCGCGGTGGAGCATCACCGGCGTATGCCGGCCGCCGTCCTCGCCGACATACTCCGCCCCCAGCCGGCCGGGCATGGAGAAGTCGACCTGGATGGTCCCCAGTTGCCAGACGCGGTCCAGGCAGTCGCGCAGTGAGAACTCGATCTTCGGCCCGTAGAAGGCGCCCTCGCCGGGCTGGAGGACGAAGTCGATGTCGTGGTCGCGCAGCGCCTTCTCCAGCGCCGCCTCGGCCTTGTCCCACACCGCGTCCTCCCCGACCCGTTCATCGGGGCGAGTGGAGAGGGCAATGATGACGTCGTTAAAGCCGAAGTCGCGGTACGTCTGGAAGACCAGGTCGATGAAGGCGTGGACCTCCGACTGGATCTGATCCTCGGTGCAGAAGATATGGGCGTCGTCCTGGACGAAGCCCCGCACCCGCATCAGACCGTGCAGGGTGCCCGACGGCTCGTTGCGGTGGCACGAGCCGAACTCGGCCAAGCGCAGCGGCAACTCGCGATAGCTCTTCAACCCCTGCTTGAAGACCTCCACATGGCACGGGCAGTTCATCGGCTTGACCGCGTAGTCGCGGGCCTCCGACTCGGTGATGAACATGTCCTTGGCGAACATCTGCCAGTGCCCGGACTTCTCCCACAGGATGCGGTCGACCAGCATCGGCGTATGGATCTCGTGATAGCCGTTGCGGCCGATCAGATCGCGGATGTACTGCTGAATGGCGAGATAGATGCGCCAGCCGTTGGGGTGCCAGAAGACCATTCCCGGCGCCTCTTCCTGCACATGGAAGAGTTCCTGGACGCGGCCGATGCGCCGGTGGTCGCGCTTCTCGGCCTCCTGGAGCCGCTGGAGGTACGCCTTGAGCTGCTTGCGATCGGGCCACGCGGTGCCGTAGACCCGTTGCAGCATCTCGTTGCCCTGATCGCCGCGCCAATACGCCCCGGCGACCTTGGTCAGCTTGAACGCCTTCAGCCGCCCGGTGCTGGGTACGTGCGGCCCGCGGCAGAGATCGACGAAATCGCCCTGGCGGTAGACGGAGATCACCTCGTCCGCCGGGAGGTCGTCGATGATCTCGGCCTTGTACCGCTCGCCCTGGTCGAGAAAGAACCGTTTCGCGCGGTCGCGCTCCCAGACCTCGCGCTCGACCTCGATGTCGGCCTCGGCCAACTCCTTCATCTTCTCCTCGATGGCCGGGAGTTCATCCTCGGAGATGGTGTGCGCGCCGGCGAAGTCGTAATAGAAGCCGTTCTCGACCGTCGGGCCGATGGTGACCTGCAATTCGGGGTGGAGCTGCTTGATCGCGTGGGCCATCAAGTGGGCGGTGGAGTGGCGCAACAGCTCAAGGCCGTCCTCATCCTTCGGCGTGACGATCTCGACCGCGGCGTCTTCGGCGACGGCGTGGGTCAGATCGACCAGGCGTCCGTCGACGCGCCCGGCGAGGGCGTCCTTGGCCAACCGCTGACCGATCGACTCGGCGATCTCCAGGATGGTGACCGGGTGGTCGAAGTGCTTGACGGAACCGTCGGGAAGGGTGATGGCGGGCATAGAAGCGGCTACCTCTACAGTGGTGACCCACACGAAAGGCCACGTGCTCAAATTGGGTGCGCATCGTACAGGATTCGGGGGCGGGGCGTAACCC
>SKJZ01000186.1 GCA_007121755.1 Halorhodospira sp.
GGAGAGTTCGGCTACCGTGGTGGTGGCCCACGACGCCGAGGGCCACTACGTGGTGGAGGCGGGTAACGTGGTGGAGGCGGAGGACGGGGAGGCCCTCCTGACCTACATCGAAAGCCTCTCCGCGATGGATAAGGCGGAATTGAAGGCCGCCTTCAAGGAACAGCTCCGCCGGCCGCGGGAGTCCGGCGCGGTGAGCGGAGCGGGTTTGGGGCTGCTGGATATGGCGCGCAAGTCGACCGAGCCGCTGCGCGCCACGCTCTCGCCCCTACCGGGAGGCCGCCGGTTTTTCAGCCTGCGCGCCGTGATCTGACCCCCCGATCTGGTAGACTCAAAACCGTCATGATTGAATTGGATATTCAGGGAACCTCATCGACTCCTTCCGTGACCACCGAGTGGGAGGCCGGCGTGCTGCGCATGTCCGGTGACTCCTACCCCGAGAACTCCTTCGAGTTTTTCGGCGACATCATCGGGTGGGTGGAACGCTTCCTCAAGGAGAGCGACCGCCCGCTGCGGCTGGAGTTGCGCCTGGCGTACATGAACACCAGTTCGGTGCGGGCCATGCTCGACATCTTCGACCTGCTGGAAGAGGCCCACGGCGGCGGCCGGGAGGTCCGGACCGACTGGTACTACGATCCGCGCAACGAGCGGGTCGCCTCCTTGGCGGACGAGTTCCGCGAGGACTGCACCTTCCCCTTTCTGATCACCCCCGATCCCGTCGCCTCATGAGTGGTGCCGTCGTGGAACAGCCCTCGGAGACCGATTTGATCCGGTGGGTGGAATCCCTGCTGGACGACCCCGCGCACCGGGAGAACCCGTTACGGGAGCCGCTGCGCCGGCTGTGCGAGCTGAGCCGCTCCCAGCAGACGCGGATGGAGCGTTTGATCAGCATCTCCGACGGCTTCCACCGGCTCTCCCGCGACGACCACGAGAGCCTGGCCGAGCGGTACGACCGCCACCTGCGCCGGATGGAGAAGATGGCGCGGATCTCCGACCGTTATCAGAACAGCCTGCGGGAACTGAGCGTGGCGTTAAAGGAGGCGGCGCTCAAGGACCCGCTGACCGGTCTCGGCAACCGCCGTTATCTCATCGAACGCATGCAAGAGGAGGCCGAGCGCGCTTCGCGAAAAGTGAAGCCCTTCTCCCTCGGCATCCTCGACGTGGACCGGTTCAAGTCCATCAACGATCGTTTCGGCCACGAAGGTGGCGACCGGTTGTTGTCCGAGATTGCCGGCGCCATCCGTGGCAGCCTGCGGCAGTACGATCTGTGTGGCCGGTGGGGAGGTGAGGAGTTCCTGGTTATCTTCCCGGAGACAGCGGCGGCGGATGCCGTGGGCATGGCCGAGCGGGTTCGCGCGGCCGTCGGCTCCATGAATCCGGCCGTATTGCTGCCCGGCGATGAAGCGGAGGGGGTGCGCATCACCGCCAGTCTGGGCGTGAGCACGCACCGGCCGGGGGAGTGCTACGACGAGACCCTCAACCGCGCCGATGCCGCGTTGTTCCGTGCGAAGTCCGAAGGCAGGGACCAAGTGCGGCAGGGGTGACCCCGCCGCCACGGCGCGTTGCGCCCCCTGAACCCGGCTCCCGGACTACCCCTCCGGCATCCGGGACGAGTGGTGCTCGACGATCAGCCAGTCGTCGCCCTCACGACGGTAGACAAAGGTATAGCGCGCCGGGACCTCAATGCGTTGGCCGTTCTCGCCGTCCAGTGTGAAGGTGTAGATCCCGGAGTTGATGGCGATCTCGCCGTGGCTGCGGACGTGGCTTTGGTTGAGCCGCCCCACCGGGTGCAGAGCCAGAAAGTGCCGGAAGTAGTCGACAATGCCTTCCTGATCGTGCCGCACGCGGTTGGAGACGGTGGGCAGCAGTACCGCGTCGGGCGCGTAGCAGCCGGCGACCCGCTCCGCGTCTCCGGTCTGCAGCGCCGCCTTCCACCGGTCGAACAGCGCCACGATTTCCTGATTCTCATCCACGGTTGCCGCCCCCTGCTTCTTACCCCGCGTGCCTCGAAAAACCGCCCGTACCGTATGCCGGCTGCGTGATCGAATCAACCCTCCGCACGGCCGTTGCCGTTGCCGCCCGACAACTGGGTGACCAGGCCGCGGAGCTGATGCAGTTCGTCCAACAGGGTACGGATGCGGTGGTCGGCGTTCTCGGCGCTTCCCCGCACGCTGCCCGCCATCTCGTCAATGTTGGTGATATTGCCGCTGATCTCGTTCGCCGTGGCGCTCTGCTCCTCGGTGGCGCTGGCGATCTGGGCGTTCATGTCGCGGACGGTATCGACCGCGGTGTTGATCTCCTCCAGTGCCGAGCGGGAGTCGTCGGAGCGCCCCAGCGCCGACTCAGCGTGTTCGCGACTCCCCTCCATGACGGTCACCGCGTCGTTGGCGCTGTCCTGCAGGGCCTGAATAATTTGCTGGATCTCCTGCGCTGAATGGGCGGTGCGGTCCGCCAACGCCCGAACCTCTTCAGCCACGACCGCGAACCCCCGGCCCGTCTCGCCCGCACGGGCCGCCTCGACCGCCGCGTTCAGCGCCAGTAGATTGGTCTGTCCGGTGATCTTCTGGATCAGCGCCATGGCGGCGCCGATCCGATTGCTCTCCTCGGAGAGGCGCCGGATGACCTGCGCCGCCTGCTCCACGCCCTCGACCAGCGTGCCGACGGCCTGCCGGCTCTCGGCCACGGTCGAGAGCCCCCGCTGCGTGTGCTCGCGCGCGGTGCCGGTGGCGCCGGCGGCCGCGTTGGCGTTCTCGGCGATCTCCTGCACGGCGATCGAAATCTCCTCCATGGAGGTGGCCACCGCGCTCGTCTCATCCTTCTGCTGCTCGGCCTGATGGTGGGCCTCGGCCACACTCTCCGAGACTTGGGCGCACCGGGTGGCGATCTCGCCGACCGACCAGACCAGCCGCTTGGTGACAGCGCGCAGCTCGGTGCGCAGTTTGAGCAGCCCCACTTCGGCGTGGGCGGCCTCGTCCTGGCGGCCGGTATAGACCAGCTCCGCCAGCGGATCGTTGAGTTCGGCCAGCGAGAGCGCCTCGACGCGCTCGATGCGCCGGTTGACCAGCGGCAGCAGCCCCAGGGCGATCGCCGCGCCGCCGCCGCCGATGGCCGCCTGCAGCCACCACGGTCCGGAGACGGCCACCGCCGCCGCCAACGCGGCGGCCTGGATCACCACCAGGGCGGTTATCCGCGGGCGCAGCCCGGCCCACCGCTTGCGGGGCAGGGCGATGTCGATACGGCCCTTCCGGGGCTCGATGGCGCGGACCGTGGCGTAGAGCTTCTCGGCGCGCGCTACCGCCTCGTCGTCGTCGATCCCCTGGCGAACAGACTGGTACTCGACGACCTTGCCGTTGTCATCCATGATCGGGGTGGCGTAGGCGTGGACCCAGTAGTGATCGCCGTTCTTGCAACGGTTCTTGACCAAGCCCATCCAGGAGCGGCCGGCCTGCAGCTCGTCCCAGACGATCTGGAACGCCAGGCGCGGCATGTCGGGGTGGCGCACGATATTGTGCGGAGCGCCGATCAGTTCCTCCCGGCTGAAGCCGCTGATGCGGACGAATTCGTCGTTGACGTAGGTGATCTTCCCCCGCGGATCGGTGGTGGAGAGAATGGTGACGTCGGGGGATACCGGCACGCGGCGCTGGGTAACGGGCTCGTTGATGCGCATGCTGTAGAGAGATCCTTTGCTAAGGACTCCACGGGGGGCTGGAGCGCCTGATTATTAGGATGCCGTGTACTCTGTTCGATAGTGTGCAAAATACCAAGTTGCATTGTGAGGTTAAAGGTCGCATACCTGTTAAAGTATTTGATTTTCCCAATGGAGGAAAGCGATGCCATCCGATGTATATGGGATCAAGGTCACCTTGCCGTTGGAGAAGGCGCGGGAGATCGTCCGCGGCGCGTTGGAAGAGGGCCGGCGGCGGGAGCTGATGCCGCTGACGGTCGCCGTGCTCGACGCGGGCGGACACCCGGTCGCTCTCGAGCGTGAGGACGGCTCCGGGGTGCTGCGCGCCGAGATCGCCCAAGGCAAGGCGTACGCCGCGCTGGGACTGGGGATCGCCAGCCGGACGATCGGGGCGCGCAACGAGGGGCGCGAGGCGTTCCTCGCCGCCGCGGCAGCGGCGGCGGGCGGGCGCTTCGTCCCGGTGGCCGGGGGCGTGTTGGTGCTCGATCCATCGCTCGATGTCCTCGGCGCCGTCGGCGTCAGCGGCGACACTTCCGACGCCGACGAGGCGTGCGCGCTGGCCGGCATCGGCGCGGCCGGTCTGATGCCGGGACTCGATGCCGCCGGAGAGTGAGCCCGGCCACCGGCGCCTGGTGCTGATCACCGGCAGCGCGCCGGCCGCCCGCGAAACGGCGGTTCGTTACACCGCCGGAGCGCGCCCGCTCTGGATCTCCGATGCCCCGCCCTCCGCCGCGCGGTCCCTCCCTCCGGGCCGCGCCCGCGACGCCCTCGGTTCCGATGAGACGGCGGTCGTCTTCGATCTCTTCAGCGGCCTCGACGTTGACGCCCTGGCGGCGTCGTCCGGTCTGGTCCGGGGTGGCGGCGCATTCATCGTCGCCGCCCCGCCGCTGTGCGA
>SKJZ01000095.1 GCA_007121755.1 Halorhodospira sp.
AACAGGCCGTACATGCGCACCCCGAAGACGAAACCGAGGGACGCGGCGGCGCGGATCTGGTCGGCCGGCATGCGCTCAGTCGCACTCACTCTTCTCCACCCCCTGACAGACGAGACGTGGCAAGGTACCGTAAATGGTTTGTCTTCGCTAACGGAAACCACCGGCCCGACCTCCATGGACCATATCCGCGTTCGCGGCGCACGCACCCACAACCTGCGCAACATCGACGTCGAACTCCCCCGCGACCGGCTGGTGGTCATCACCGGCGTCTCCGGGTCGGGCAAGTCGTCGCTGGCCTTCGACACCATCTACGCCGAGGGGCAGCGCCGTTACGTGGAGTCCCTCTCCGCCTATGCCCGCCAATTCCTCTCCATCATGGAGAAGCCGGACGCCGACCTGATCGAGGGACTCTCGCCGGCCATCGCCATCGAACAGAAGGCCGCCTCCCACAACCCGCGCTCCACCGTGGGCACGGTCACCGAGATCCACGATTACCTGCGGCTGCTCTTCGCCCGGGCCGGCACCCCGCGCTGCCCGGAACACGGCGCCACCCTGGAGGCGAGCACCGTCTCCCAGATGGTCGACCGTATCCTGGACCAGCCCGCCGGCGACCGGGTGATGCTGTTGGCGCCGGTCACCGACGCCCGGCGCGGCGAGCACGCCCATATGCTGGAGCAGCTGCGGAGCCAGGGCTTCATCCGCGCCCGCATCGACGGCCGCGTGGTCGAACTCGACCCGCCGCCGCTGCTGGACGGCAAGCAACCCCACACGGTGGAGGCGGTGGTCGACCGCTTCCGCATCCGCCCCGACCTGGCCGGCCGCCTGGCCGACTCGCTGGAGACGGCGCTGACCCTCTCCGGCGGGCTGGTGCGCCTGGCGTGGATCGACGCGCCGGAACGGGAGCCGCTGACCTTCTCGTCCCGCTACGCCTGCCCCGAGTGCGGCTACGCCCTCCCGGAGCTGGAGCCGCGGATGTTCTCGTTCAACAACCCCCGGGGCGCCTGCCCGGCCTGCGACGGCCTGGGGGTGGAGCACCACTTCTCGCCGGAGCGGGTGGTGACCCGCCCCGAGCTGGCCCCCGCCGAGGGGGCCATCCGCGGCTGGGACCGGCGCAACGTCTACTACTTCGAGATGCTTCGGGGGCTCGCGGAACACTACGGCTTCCCGCTGGACGTCCCGTGGCAACAACTACCGGAGTCGATCCGCCAGACCGTCCTCTACGGCTCCGGGGACGAGGAGATCGTCTTCCACTACCCGGGCCGCAGCGGCCCCACCGCCCGGACCCACTCCTTCGAGGGCGTCATCCCCAACATGGAGCGCCGCTACCGGGAGACCGACTCCGCCGCCGTACGCGAGGAGTTGGCCCGCTATATCGCCGAGCGCCCCTGCCCCCAATGCCGGGGCACCCGGCTCAACCAGGCGGCACGGCACGTCTTCGTCGCCGGACGCGCCCTGCCCGAACTCTCCGCCCTCACCGTCGGTGACGCCCAGCGCTTCTTCGCCGAACTGGCGCTGCCCGGCGCGCGCGGGGAGATCGCCCGGCGCGTCGTCCAGGAGGTGGAGCAACGCCTCGGTTTTCTCGTCGACGTGGGCCTCGACTACCTCACCCTGGCCCGCTCCGCCGACACCCTCTCCGGGGGCGAGGCCCAGCGCATCCGGCTGGCGAGCCAGATCGGCGCCGGCCTGGTGGGGGTCCTCTACGTGCTCGACGAGCCGTCCATCGGCCTCCACCCGCGGGACAACGAGCGGCTGCTGCGGACCCTGCGCCGCCTGCGCGACCTGGGTAACACCGTACTGGTGGTGGAGCACGACGAAGAGGCGATCCGCGCCGCCGACCACATCGTCGACCTCGGCCCCGGCGCCGGGGAGCACGGCGGCACCGTGGTGGCCGAGGGCGACGCCGAGACCGTGGCCGCCACCCCCGGCTCGGTCACCGGCGACTTCCTCTCCGGCCGCCGCGCCATCCCGATCCCGGCGCAGCGCCGCCCCGCCCACCCCGAGGACGGCATCCACATCCGCGGGGCCCGGGGCCACAACCTGCGGGGCATCGACGTCGACATCCCGGTGGGTGTGCTGGTCTGCGTCACCGGCGTCTCCGGCTCCGGCAAGTCGACCCTGATCAACGATACGCTCTACCGCCACGCGGCGCGGGAGCTCAACGGCGCCCACGAGGACCCGGCCCCCTGCGACACCATCGGCGGCCTGGAGCGGTTCGAGAAGGTGGTGGACATCGACCAGAGCCCCATCGGCCGCACCCCCCGCTCCAACCCGGCCACCTACACCGGGCTCTTCACGCCGATCCGGGAGCTGTTCGCGGCCACCCAGGAGGCCCGTTCGCGGGGCTACAAACCGGGCCGCTTCTCGTTCAACGTCAAGGGCGGGCGGTGCGAGGCGTGCCAGGGCGAGGGCGTGTTGCGGGTGGAGATGCACTTCCTGCCCGACCTCTTCGTCCCCTGCGACGTCTGCGAGGGGGCGCGCTACAACCGCGAGACGTTGGAGATCCGCTACCGGGGCCACGACATCCGGGAGGTCCTGGCGATGACGGTAGACGAGGCGCGCCGCTTCTTCGACGCCGTCCCCCAGGTCCGCCACAAGTTGGAGACCTTGCAAGACGTGGGACTGGGCTACGTCCAACTGGGCCAGAGCGCCACCACCCTCTCCGGCGGCGAAGCGCAGCGCATCAAACTGGCCCGCGAACTCTCCCGGCGGGAGCACGGCCGCTCCCTCTACATCCTCGACGAGCCCACCACCGGCCTCCACTTCCACGACGTGGAGCAACTGCTGTCGGTCCTCCAACGGCTTTGCGACCACGGCAACACCGTGGTGGTCATCGAACACCATCTCGACATGATCAAGGCCGCCGACTGGATCATCGACCTCGGCCCCGAGGGCGGCGACGGCGGCGGCACCGTAGTCGCCACCGGCACCCCCGAGGCACTGACCGCCCGGGACGACTCCCACACCGGACGGCACTTACGAAGCGTCCTGGGGAACACGGCCCTGCCGGGCTAGCACGACCCGGCGGATGGTGCATTCGGAAGGTACGGCCGGGGGCGTCTGTCCATCAGCGACGTCGAACGGAGCGACCGCCCGGAGCCGGATCAGCCCCGAAGGGCGCGCACAGGGATGTGCGCGCCGGCCTGCGCGCCTGGAGCGCGTCAGGCCGGGCCCGGCGGAGGGCGAGGAGCGCAGTGGGTCGCCGTCGACGGACAGCGACGCCCCCGGTCCGTGCCTCGGGCAGCATGCCATCTCCATACTGTTCATGCGCGTCGGCGGTGGAAGAGCCAGAGTGCCAAGCCGAACGGCGCCACTACCCATCCCGCCAACACGGCCAACAATAACACCGGATGGAACGCATCCTCGGCGACGGACATCAATCCGGCCTGAGCGGCCACGGCCTCGAAGCCGGTGAGGTTGACCAAACGGAAGACATCGGTCGGATTCAACAGCATCAGGCCGCGGAACAGGCCGGCATCGACGGCGCCGCCGGTGCCCACCAGGATCGCCAGAAGGCCGAGATCGAAGACCAAAACGAAGAGGAACCACACCACCAGCGCCAACCCGGCGGCGCGCCCCTTCTCCCGAGTGCTAACGCTGATCAGATAGGCCAGCGCGATGAACGCCCACCCCAGCAACACCGACGAAACGATAAAGAGCGTCAGCGGCGGCAACAGCTGGGCCACCGTGACCTGCGGGGAGAGGGCGGCGATGACGCCCCCGGCCGCCCCGAATCCCACCAGGGTCGAGAGCCCAAGGACCGCACTGTGACCGAGGAATTTTCCGGTCAGCAGCTCGATGCGTGACAGCGGATAGGTAAGCAGCAGGAGCAGCGTCCCCTGTTGCTCCTCGCCGACGACGCTGTCGTAGGCCAACATCAAGGCGATAAGCGGGATCAGGAAGACAGCCAGGCTCGCCAGGCTAACGATCGTGGTGGAGAGCGGCGCGAAACCGACCTGCCCCGAGGCGACGCTGCCGAAGGCGGCCAAACCGACCGCCAACACCGCGAAAACCACGGTGATGGCTAACGCCCACCGGTTCCGTAGACCGTCACGCAACTCCTTTCCGGCCACCGCCAGTACTGCGTTCATTGGCTACCCTCCGCCTCGGCCGCGCGGCCCGCCTCGAAGTAGTTGTACAGGCTCTCCAGCGTGGGCCGATCGATATCGATATCCTCGACGCCGGGCGCCGCCAACAGGGCGCGCAAGGTCTCCAGTTTCGCCGCTGGAGGCGCCAAAAAGACCAGTTCGCCTCCATCGGCTGAGTCCAATGCCACCCCTTCACCGGCCAACCGCCGCTCCAGGTCGGCCCCTTCCATCCGGCCCCGGACACGAATGGTCAGCGGTAACCCGGCGCCGCGGCGCAGCTCATCCAACGTGCCGACAGCCCGCAGCCGTCCCTCCGCCAGGATCGCGGCCCGATCAATGTGCGCCTCGACGCCGGGCAACACATGGGAGCAGAGCACGATGCTGACCCCCCGGCCACGCAGCTCGTCGAGCATGCCGTAAAAGTCCTGGGTGGCGATGGGATCGAGGCCCACCGTCGGCTCGTCGAGCAGCAGCAGCGACGGGTTCCCCAGCAGCGCCTGGGCCACGCCCAAGCGCTGGCGCATCCCCTTGGAGTAAGTGCGCACGCGCCGGTTGGCGGCCTCCATCAACCCGACCCGTTCCAGCAGTTGGTCCGCCTCTCCGCCGCCGCGGCGCTTGAGCCGAGCGAAGTAGCGCATGACCTCACGGCCACTGAGCTGATCGTAAAAGCTGACGTTCTCCGGCAGGTAGCCGAGCTGCATGCGCAGATCGTTCGAGTGGGCGCCCCGCGGGTCGCGGCCGAAAACGCGGACGCTCCCTGAGGTCGAGGCAATGACGCCCAGCACCAGCTTCATCGCGGTCGATTTGCCGGCGCCGTTGTGGCCCAACAAAGCCAGCACCTCGCCCCGCCGCACGGTGAGATCCAGCGCCTCCAACGCGTGAACGCTGCCGTACCGCCGGCCGGCACCCGCGAACTCCACCACACTCTCTGTCACAGCGACACCTCCAAGCCACGCGGGGGCGCCATCAAAGGATGGCTGTCATGCACGCCCGGCGGACGCAGCACCGGAAAGGCCCGCTGCACCCATCGCAACACCAGAACCGCCGGACTGTTCAGCAGCACCTCCGCCATCGGATACATCCACAACAGGCGGTCGATTCCATCGGTAGGCTGATAGGGCACCTGTCCGATGCCGTCCCCGTCCAAGTCCCAACCGAGGTAGTCGCTCCAGTAATTGCCACGGCCCTCATGCGACCAATCCTGCCCGCTGCGCCCGACATACTTGACTTGGTACTTATTGCGAACGAATGCGTTATCGTGAATCGCATTGTTCTCCGATCCGGCCGTCAAGTGGATACCCATCTCGCTATCCGCAAAGACATTGCCCCGAATCTCATTGTTGACCGAGTTGTAGACGAACAGCGCCTTGCCCTCACCGCCCAACGCAATGCCGTGCTCTGTCCCGCTACCGCCGGCCCAGCCGCGCACGCCGCTCACCTCGTTGTCCGCGATCACGCTGCTATTGACGAAATTGAGCAGTATCCCGTAGTTCAGATCGGCGGTGGAGCGGTTGCCGACGATTTCCAACCGGTTCGACATCATCAACGCGAATCCGCTCCGGGTGCCGGTGCTGGTATTGCCGACGACCCGCCCGTCGTGGGAGTACATGTAGTGGATCCCGTAGCGCAGATCCTCAAAGTGGTTATTCAAGAATTCGATATTGCTGCTGGTGTCGACATAGACACCATCGCGGACGACCCGGATATCGTTCCCTTCGAAGCGGCCGTGATGCACTGCGTAGAGCCGCAAACCGTCCCCGCGATCGGGGGAGCGAACATCTGCGTTACCGTGTATCCGATTGTTGACAGCCCGCGGCCCCTCCAGAAACCACAGCCAGATACCGAACGCGACGTTCTCCATCACACAGTCTTCAACATGCAGGCGATCCGCGCCTTTCTCACCGTGGACGCCGGCGTTCATCTCCGTCAGGTTGTAGCCCGAGTTGCGCAACGTCAGATTGCGAAGCGTCACATCGGGGCTGCTTACCCGAACCACATCGCCGACACCCTGCGCGTCGATGATCGCGCCGGGCTCGCCGCGTAACTCCAGCGGCTTGTCGACGGTTACGCCGCCGTAGTGAACACCGGCCGGCACCACCACCGTCTCCCCCGGGGAGGCGGCGTCGATAAGCGCCTGCAACGGTGGGCCGATGGCTTCGGCATCTTCCGCGCCCGCATGCGCGCCGTGGACGAACACGACCACGGCCAGCGCCACGGCCGCGCGGCACAATGCCCCAAACGCACCGGACCTCATTCCAAGAAGCATCTCAAGACTCGCTACCGCTCCGCTTATGCGGATACCGGAATGCAATATACAGGATTAGAACGAAGGTGGGGCGGACCGCACCGGCCCGCCCCACGCGTTAGAGACCTAAACGGCGTGGCGCCGCATCAGGCCTCGACCAGCATACGTCCCGACATCTCCATATGCAGGGCGTGGCAGAACCAGCTGCAGTAGTACCAGTGCACGCCCGGCTTGTCGGCGACGAAGGTCACGGACGCAGTCGCCTGCGGCGCGATCTCAAAGTTGATGCCGTAGTTGGTGACGCACATGCCGTGATGCAGGTCCTCGATGGCGTCGAGGTTGGTCACCACCAAGGTGACCTCGTCGCCCTGCTTGACCTTGAACTCGGTCATACCGAAGCTCGGCGCCACGGAGGTCATGTAGACCCGCACCTTGTTGCCGTCTCGGATCACCTTGTTGTCGCTCTCCAAGGTGACACCGTCCCGCTTCGCCATCTCGACCGTCTCGGCGAAGTAGGGATCGTCACGCTGCCAAACGCCTACCGGGTTGATGTAATCCCGGTGAACCATAATGCAGTCGTGAGGCTCGGCGAAGGTCGGGGTATCCTTGACCAGCTTCATCTCCTCGCCGGAGATGTCGATGAGCTGCTCGTTCTCGGCGTGGAGCGGGCCGACCGGCAGGAAGCGGTCCTTGGAGAACTTACACAGTGCCACCAGCCACTTGCCGTCGGCGTCCTTGCTCTCGGCCATGGTCGCCTTGGTGTGGCCGATCTGGTAGTGGACGTCGAGCTTCTGGCGGATGTAGTTGACATCCTCCCCCTCATGAGCGCGCAGCGCGTCGGCGAGGTTCCACTTCACCACCTGGCTATCGAGGAAGACACTGGTGTAGCAGTTGCCGCGGCCGTCGAAGGTGGTATGCAGCGGACCGAGACCGATCTCCGGCTCGGCGACGACGGTGTCGCGCGGATCGTTCAGCCTGCCCTCGAACCACTCATCGACCTTAGCGATCTCGATGACCGTGCAGGTCGGCGACAGTTTGCCGTTAGCGATGAAGTACTTGCCGTCCGGCGTGGTGTTAAGGCCGTGGGGGCTCCGCGGTACGGGGACGTACAGACTGATGTCCGACCCGCCGGGACCGCCCGCCGCCTGGGCGCCGCGCCCGTCGAGGACCGGCACGTCGGAGTCGCCGATGGTGGTGTAGTCGCCCGCCTCGATGGCCGCCTCGATGGCCGGCACGTTGAGCACCACGGCCCAATCGCGCTCCGGACCCATCATCTGCTCCAGCGTCACACCGCGCGGGGCGTTGTAGCAGGTGGAGCAGACGTACTTGCCCTCGTAGTCGGTATCGTTGTTGTCGAGGTTGCCGTCGACAATGACCTGCCACTTGACCTCCATGGTCTCCGCATCTAACGCGGACATCATGGTCCAGTAGTTTTCCGGATTCTCCAGGTCGCGACCGTCATTGGGAAGCGGAACGATCATCTCGCCGTTGGCGAAGACATAGCCAGTCTTCGGGTACTTCTGCAACCGGATACCGTGGATGCTGGTGACATTGGGGACGGTGGTGATCTTGTCCGTCTTCATCACGTCGAGACGGATGCGCGCCACCCTGGTGTTGGCCTTGTCGTTGACAAAGGCGTAACGCCCGTCGTAGCTGCCGTCGGTGTAGCTGACGTGGACGTGGTGAGTGTCGCCGTTGCCGAATTCGGCGCTGTCACCGAGGATGCGCTTACTCTCGTTGGTCTGCCCCCAGCCGGTGGCGCTCTCCCGGTTGAAGACCGGGATCCGCATCAGCTCGCGCTTGGACGGAATACCAAGGATACGGACCTCGCCGGAGTGGCCGCCACTCCAGAAGCCGTAGTACTCGTCCAGCTCACCGGGGCCGACATTGTAGTCTAGCCCACCGTTGCTAGCAGCCGCGGCCTCCTTGGAAAAACGGGGCATAATGCCAGTGGCGGCACCCGCTCCGGCAACGCCGGCCAGAGCCGTCGCCCCGAGGAATCCGCGCCGGCTGATGCCGCACTTGCCGGCCCCTTCCGCCTGCTCCTCAGCCTGCAGGACGGTGCCCTCCTTCAACTCTTTCTCGGCCGAATCGTTGATACAGCCTTCTTCTTTACGGTCGGTCATGGCGTGCCTCCTCCTCGCTACTCCTAAATGCGCGAAATCGCGCTGCCTCGAAAAACGGTCCCCGCCTCCGGCAGAGCCGTTCTAAGCGGGGCGCCCCGGAACTTCCAGCTCCGGAAAGCCCTGCCGTGTTTCCTCACCGCTTTCCGCCGCCTGCCGGCTGGCCCGTTCGCGGCGCTTGCGCCGGTTGATCATCGGCGGACATTTGCGGTCGTTCCAATACGTCACCTGGCAGTCCAGGCAGTAGTGGCACTCGTTGGCGTTGATCTCGCCATCCGGGTGGATAGCCTGGATCTCGCACTCATTGGCGCAGATCTGGCACGGCTTGCCGCACTCGGGGTGACGGCGCAGCCACGCGAAGAGCCGGATCCGAGCCGGTATCGCCAACGCGGCGCCCAGCGGGCAAATATAGCGGCAGAAGAACTTGTGGTTCACCGCCGATATCGCCAGCAGGGCCAAAGCATACAACACAAAACCCCACTCCCGCTGGAATTGCATCAACACCGCCGTCTTGAACGGCTCCACCTCGGCGTAGATCTCCGCCTGCGCCAACGAGTGGAGCGAAACGGCGAAGAGCGCCAGCAGGATGATGTACTTCAAGGCCCACAGCCTTTCATGCACCGCAAAGGGTACATTGAACTGCGGCACACGGAAGTACCGTGCGACATTATTTACCATATCCTGAGCCGCCCCATAAGGGCAGAGCCATCCGCAGAAGACGCCACGCCCCCACAACAGCAGGGAGACCGCGACGAACGTCCACAGAATGAACATCATCGGGTCCATCAGGAACGTGCTCCACCGGAAGTCGGTGAAGAGCGAGTTGGTGAAGGTCAGCACATTCACCACTGAGAGCTGGGCCAATGCGTACCAACCGATAAAGACGATGGTGTAGATCAGGAACCCCTTGCGCAGATACCACAGGAAGACCGGCCGCCGCGCCAACACGTCTTGGAAGAGCAGGATCAGGGTCAACACCAGCAAGCCGGCAACGAGAACCACAATGTGGAAGACGCGGTCTTCCCAGACGGAGATCCAGAGCGGACGGTCCTCATCCGGCGGCGGCTCGGGTCGCAGGATGTAATCGTCCGGGATTTCATGGGAGGCGTCGAAGCTAACGAACTCCGAGTCCAGCGGCGCGTACTGGCGCATCACAAGCAACTCGAAGTCGTACGGCATACCGGGATCGAAGACCACCCCGGAACGCATGACGAAAATCTCCTGCTCCCTGAAGTCCGTTCTACCGACCGCCGGATCCAAGTTGTAGAGCCGGATCATATCCGTATCGCGGAACTGGATGATGGAGTCGCCCTGGACGAACTGAAAGCGGTCGAAGATGCCGCCGCGCGCGAAGCCGTGCCCCTTGAATGAGTACCTGCCGCTGGCGCCGACGAAGAACGCCCGCTCGTCCTCATCCAGACGCTCCATCAGACGCTCGTAGCGCTCATCACCCAACAGGTTGCGGCCGATGGTGGGCACATCCAGGTATCCGAAGTAGAGATCGATAAAGGTCTCTTCCTCCTGCCCCTCCGGCGCCACATCGACATCTTCGGCCTCGGTGCCGACAAAGGCCTCGTCCACCTCGCCCCAGGTCAGATAGAGGTGCCCCAGGAGAGCCGCCTCCTTCAGCTCCTCCCAATCCATCGGCTCGAAGACGTCCTGCCGAACCTCGGCCTCCTGCCGCGCCACGGCCTCGATATCGCGAATGCCCAACTCATTGGCCACGATACGCGCGGCGCGCATGATGGAGTCGCCCATGACCACCACCGTCACCGTGGCCCCGGAGACGGCGTCGACCGTGACCTGCCCCTCGCGCACCCGGCGGCTCAGGCCGACCCGGACCCGTTCATCGACCGACTTGCCGCGGTACTGCTCAACGAACTCGTCCAACCGCGTCTCCGGTATACCCACCAGCATGATCGGCTCGTGGTGTTCCAACACCTCCACGCCGGTGACCCGGCCGTCCAGATCGAGCCCCACCCGCATATTTACGGGCTTGGCGGAGTAGGCGGGGATGGGAGCGAAGTCGACCGTTTCGAATACGTAACCGACGATCTCGCCGTCGCGCAACGCGGCCTGGACCGGGATCTCCTCGTCGGCGTCCACGATTTGGTCCGCGTCCGCGAAGTAGTGGTCCAGCCAAGGCTCGGCAGCGGCGGGAGAGAGGGCGGCCAGCGACCACAGACAGAACGCAAAAACGGCGAAAACCACATGAAAACCGCGGCGCGGACTCGATCCCATCAGTTCTCCCGGCAGACCAAGGGCGTCATCACTGCATGACACCGTGGACGATAGGCGGCGCGACTCACTTGAACGGCGCTCCGACGCTGTACAACGGCGGTCGCCGCCGCCACGATATAAAGCAAGATTTATGATGCACATTACAGCGGCCTCCCGAGGCGCGCGTCTTTGCGATAATGCAAAGACTAGCGCTTGGCGGCCGTTACGATGACCCGAGGTCCAACCCCAACAGCGGAGAGAAAACCCTTGCCGGAACAACCCGATCAAGCACTTCAGCACCCCCTGATCCGCGGACCGCGGCGCCTTGTCGCGGAATATGCTTTTAACCTGGGGGAATTACCGACCCAGGTCCGCATCCGGGTCTACCAGCCCCTGGGCAAAGGCGGAGCCGAGGTGGAACAGAGCCACCACATCCAGACCCCGCTCCAGCAAAGCCCGAGCTTCGGCGACGATATCGATTTCAAGGACCCGGCCGCCGCCGTCCGCGCTACCGTAGAACAGTTTACCCAACACTACCAAGCGGCCGTGGACGCCGGGCACCGCCCCGACCCCGACTGGCTGTTCCCGAACCGGTACTTCGACTGAGAAGTGGCTCAACGAAGCCGAAGGGACTCCTCGCGGACGGCGGACTCCCCGCCTTCCTCGTCCCAGCGCACCGTCAGGGTGCCGTCCTCCACGGGCGCGACGAAAAACCGCAGGTAAGGATCGGCGGAGACGGAGCGGTGCAGTTCCGCCTCCATCACCGTTTCAGCGCCGACCGAGGCCGCCACGCGATGGACGATCCTGCGGGGGATGAGATTGCCGTCACCGTTCTTCCGCAGCCCCGTCTCCATCGGATGGTTGATCAGCGTCGTCACCTCGCCGGGCTCTCCGGCGGAGAAACGTTCCGGAGCCCGCACCCGGGCCAGCATCAGCGTATCGCTATCGTAGGTGGCGTCGCGGGCCAGGCAGCCGGCCACGGTAACCCGCACCTCCCGAGCGTCGGCGTAAACCCGGCCGGTATTGGTCCGGGCGACGGCGACGACGCGCTGGGACTCGTTGAGCCGCACCCGCGTAGCGACCTTGGCCTGTCCCATCCGGGGCGTAAGGTGGATCGTGGCGATCTCCGGGTACGGATTGCTAACCGCGAAGAGGTGGATCGACGCCACGTAGTCGTCCTCGCTCATCGGGCTATCCACCTCGACAGTGAGCGGAACCGCGCTGCCGTCCCTGGAGACCAACGGCAGATCGAGATGGATGGCGCCGCGAACCGGCGTCTCACCGTCGAGCACATTCTGAACCGCCTCCACGCGCTCCCACGGCGGGGCGCCGGCCCAAACGGGGGCGGCCACCAGCATCAAGCCGCTCAACAAGACCGCCAAGCTTCGATACATGCTCTTCCTCACGATTCATTAGGCAACCGCAGCGGCCCCTTCAGCGCCGCCCAAGCCCCCAGCAGGATGCCGCCGGCCGCCAAGAACGACGGCAGAGCCAATGTTGAGATCCCGGTCAATCCCTGGCCGATGGAGCACCCCAGCGCCAGCGCGCCGCCGACTCCCATCAGCGCCCCACCACCCATCGAGCGCAGCATCCGTTGCGGATTGGAGAACCCCTCCAGACGAAAGGTTCCGGAGAGCACCGCTGCGGCCGCAGCGCCCGAAACCACTCCGCCGACCACTGCCACCCCGAACTCCAGGACCATGCCGGTGGAGAACATGGCGTACTGAATGGCATCGCCGATGGGAGCCACGAAGGTCAGAGAGGTCACCGGCACCGGATCGAAGTCGTCGGCCCCGAGAACGCCGGTTACCCACCAACCGGCGGGGATCAACACCCCGACCACCAAGCCGCCGATCCACTCCCAGCGGTCCGCGCGAAACGCGGGACTACCCAGGGCGAAGAAGAGCAACCCGCCGGCGACCGCCAGCACCGCCAGCCACTGCGCGATGAGCGGCGGCGCGCCCCAAGCGCCCAGCAATGCCGGCAGGTGCGGCGCGCTCAGCGCCGGGGTTGTCAGCGTCGACTCCGTGAGCTGGATGCGCAGCGGCGCCAACACCCCGGTCAAGGCCACATAGGCGGTGATCCCGAGACAGAGCAGAACCACGAAGGAGCGCAGGTTGCCGCTCCCCAACAGCACCAGCGCCCGCGAG
Source organism: Halorhodospira sp. (assembly GCA_007121755.1). Classification (GTDB taxonomy): domain Bacteria; phylum Pseudomonadota; class Gammaproteobacteria; order Nitrococcales; family Halorhodospiraceae; genus SKYL01. The sequence continues at coordinate 12,824 of SKJZ01000095.1, forward strand.
CCGCAACCGTTGGCCGCCACCATCCCGTAGCCGAAGAGCACCCCACCCAGAGGCACCGCCAACCAGGAGAACGCCCCCTGCAGATAGAGAGCGCCACCGAGGTCGACCCCGCCCCACGCGGCCAGCGCCTGAGTACCAAGGACCGCCACCGCCACGGCCAGCGCGAAGGTCCGCGCCTTGCGCCCGTCGCCCTCCAGCCACCACCGCTGCAGCCCGCGGGTCAGGCAGAAGCCGGTGCGCTGGACCACGGCGCCGAAGAGCAGACCGATGGCCAGACCGCTCCAGACGACCCACGCTGTATGGCTCAATTCCGACAAGATCGGACCGTATGGCTACCCGCGTCTCAGGCGGTGCCCCAGGTGTCCTGGGTGATGGCCCGGTACCACGCCACCGCATACTCGGCCTCCCGGCGCCGGAACGCCGCATCGGCGTCAGCGGGGCTGACACCGCCCGAGATCTCTTCGATATGCCCTTCCCTGATCCCGTAGACTCCGGCCACCGAGATGCCGTAACCGGGGGCGACGGTGCTGTAGCAGGTATTGGCCCACGACGGGTCCGGGCCGTCCACTCCGGCCAGATCGGCGACGATAGCCGCCGCCGTCACCTTGCCCTGGGCATTGGCGCAAAAACCGGACTTGGGCATCGGCGCCGCCTCGGTGGCGTCACCTATGACGTAGACGCCCTCCACACGCGGCGAGGCGAAGGTGCGCGGCTCCACCGGGGCCCAGCCCGAGGCGTCGGTAACCCCGGCGCGCCGGGCGATAAAGCCGGCCCTCTGCGGGGGAACGACATTCAACACCGACGCTTTGTGGGTCGTTCCGAATTCGGTCTCCACTTCCAGGCGGTCCGCATCCACACGAACGACCTCGCCATCCTGCGACCGCCCCACCCACTCGATCATATCGCCGTAATTCTTCCGCCAACCGTCCAGAAAGAGCCCCTGCTTTGAAAAGTTGTCCTTCGCGTCGAGCAGCAGGATTTTTGACTTCGGCTTATGGCTCTTGAGGTAGTTGGCGACCATCGCCACCCGCTCATAAGGGCCGGGCGGGCAGCGGAACGGATTGTCGGGCGCAACCAGGATAAAAGTGCCGCCGTCTTCCATGGCCTCCAGTTGCTTCTTGAGCAGGTGGGTCTGCGGGCCGGCCTGCCAAGCGTGGGGCGCCTTCTCGGCGGCTGCGCGGGTATAGCCCTCCAACTCGCCCCAGCGGATGTCGATGCCGGGGGAGAGCACGAGGCGGTCCCACGAGAGCGTCTCACCGCCGGCAAGCCTCACCGTGCGGCCATCGGCATCCACATCATCGGCCATGGAGTGGACGACCTGGACCCCGTACCGACTGACCAACTCTTCGTAGCCGTGGCCCAGCGCGTCGAACTGGTAGAGCCCGCCGAGGTAGAGATTGCTGAACGGGCAGGTGAAGTGGCGCCGGGACGGCTCCACCAGCGTCACCTCCACGGCCGGATCGAACCGCTTAATGTACTTGGCCACCGTGGCGCCGCCGAAACCGCCGCCGACCACGACCACCCGCCCGGCGGGACCGCCAGCGGCCGCCGGTGGGATCCGGCCGCCGGCGGCCAGGAACGGACCGGCGCCCATCGCGCCCATCAGTTTCAACGCCTGCCGGCGATTGATTCGTCCCCTCGTCATCTCAACGCTCCTTGTCGCCCGACGGCGACTCCGCAACACGGGAGAAGTACCGGGCCACCGCCTTCAGTTCGTCATCGGTGTAGCCGCCAGCCAAACGGTCCATCACCGTGGGATCGTTATCGCCGCGCTTGAAGGCGCGCAGGCGGGCGTACAACTCATCGGCCGGCCGCCCGGCCAATGGTGGAATCGCGGAGACGAAACGGCCGTCGGTGCCGTGACAGTTGCCGCAGGTGGCGGCGATCACATCGACCCGGTCCGGAGCCGGCGGCGTATCGGCCACGGCGGACCCGCCGATCCCCAGCAGCCCGGCGGCGACCCACACTTGAAACCACTGCGACTTGCCCATGACGATTCCCGCGCTCCGATCCAACATATCAGGGAAAGCTTAACCGCCGATAAAAATAACGAAAACAACCAATTGGTTATTTTTATATCCACAATAGTTATAACCCCTCCCCCCGCACCGGATTTTCAAGCTTCCCTACTAGAAGGGGGTTATTGTTACGCTCAAATAACCTTTCCGTTCCGCCATTCCCTCGCCCCCCATCCACCGGTTATAACGGGCACCGGGCCGCAGATCCGCGCCCCATTTCATCCGCAGCAACTTCCCGGGAACGGAAGAGTGGAGACCATGCCCAATCACCGCTACGCCATGATCGACGGCAACGAAGCCGCCGCCCGCATCGCCTACCTCACCAACGAAGTCATCGCCATCTATCCCATCACGCCGTCGTCCGGCATGGCCGAACTGGCCGACGCCTGGGCCGCCGGAGGGTCGCCCAACCTCTGGGGCAGCGTGCCCGAGGTCATGGAGATGCAGAGCGAGGCCGGCGTCGCCGGGGCGGTCCACGGCGCGTTGCAGACCGGCGCCCTGGCCACCACCTTCACCGCCTCCCAGGGCCTGCTGCTGATGATCCCGAACATGTACAAGATCGCCGGCGAACTCACCCCGGCGGTCATCCACGTGGCG
>SKJZ01000239.1 GCA_007121755.1 Halorhodospira sp.
CCCTCCGTCGCGGAGTCCCTGGACGAGCGGATCGCGCCGCTCCTCGACCGGCCTTTGGCGCAGATCGATCCCGTTGAACGCGCCGTGCTCCGGCTGGGGGCGTACGAGTTGGCGGAACGCCTCGAGACGCCTTACCGGGTGGTGATCCATGAGGCGGTGGAGCTTGCCAAGCGGTTTGGGGCCGAGCAGTCTCACCGGTATATCAATGGCGTCCTCGACCGCCTGTCCAAGCAGTTGGAGATGCGGGCGGCGGAGCGCGCCGCCGGGAAGCCGGGGCGGTGAGCGGCGGCGAGGAAGAACTGATCCGCACCCACTTTCGGGGCGCGACCGCGTCCCGGGACGGGGTGTGGCTCGGGATCGGCGACGACGCCGCGCTGCTGCGCTCGCCGGCGCCTGATCTGGTCGCGGCCTCCTGCGATACGCTCATCGGCGGTGTTCACTTTCCCGCCGACGCCCCGGCGGACGCGATCGGCCACCGCGCGTTGGCGGTGAATCTCAGCGACATGGCCGCGGTCGGCGCGGCGCCGGCGTGGGCCTTGTTGTCGCTGACCGTTCCCGAGGAAGATCCCGATTGGCTGCGCTCCTTCAGCCGCGGCTTTGCGGCGTTGGCGGACCGCTACGGCGTCGCGCTGGTGGGCGGCGATACTACCCGCGGTCCGCTCAGTATCACGGTCACGGCGCTGGGGCGGGTGGCCGAAGAGGGGGTGCTTTGCCGCGGCGGCGCACAGCCGGGCGACGGGGTGTGGGTGACGGGTACGCTGGGCGACGCGGCACTGGGATTGGCGTGTTGGTGTGAGCGCAGCCACCCACTAGCCGGGGACGCCGCTTGGTTGGCGGCCCGTCTGTTGCGTCCGGAGCCGCGGATCGAGGCCGGCCGGATGCTGGCCGGAGTGGCGTCGGCGGCAATCGATCTCTCCGATGGATTGGCCCTCGACCTCTCCCGGTTGTTGGAGGCGAGCGGGGTCGGGGCGGTGATCGATCCGGAGCGGTTGCCGGCCTCGGCGAGCTTCCGCGCCGAGGGCGGCGAATCGCACCATGCGCTTCACGGCGGCGATGATTACGAGTTGTGCTTCACTCTGCCGCCCGCTGCCGAGGCCCGTGCCGAAGAGTTGGAGCGCGCGGCGGGGGTGGCGATGACGCGCATCGGCACCGTCGACGAGCGTGCGGGGCTGCGCGGCCGTAGCGGGGGCTCAACGTGGAGCGTTGAGCCGAAGGGGTACGATCACTTCGGGGGGGCGTCGTGAGTGCCGGCTTTCAGTTGCGGCGGCCGCTCCACTTGTGCGCGGTCGGGTTCGGCCTCGGTTTGTCGCCGGTCGCGCCGGGGACGGTGGGTACGCTGGCGGCGCTGCCGTTCTACGTGTTGCTGATGGGGTTGCCGCCCTGGGTCTATCTGGCGGTGGTGGCGCTGCTCGGGGTCGTGGGCGTCTCGATCTGCGGGCGCGCCGCCGCGGATGTCGGCGTGCCGGATCACTCTTCGATCGTCTGGGATGAGATTGTCGGCTTCCTGGTGGCGGCGTGGCCGTTGGTGTGGGGTGTCGGCCTGGGCCATGTGGTGGTGGATGTCCTCGCCGTCTTCTTGCTCTTCCGGTTCTTCGATGCGGTTAAGCCTTGGCCGATTTGCGTGCTGGACCGGAGGCTTCACGGCGGCGTCGGGATCATGGCCGACGATATCGCCGCCGGCGCCGCGGCCGCCCTGGTGCTGATCGCGGCGGCGGCGTTTTTCGGCGGCTGACGGCACCGGGGTTGTCAACCTTCCGGTGATACTTTTCAGAAGGTTGGTATGATCAGCCGGTCAGGGCGAGAAAGTAGGGCGTCCAGGTGACGGCGAGCAGCAGGATTGAGGCCAGATTGGCGGCGGTCACCGCCGAGTAGTGGCCGCGATGCCGGGGCTCTCCGGCGGACCGGAAGAGCCGGGCCATGAAGGTGTCGAGGAGCAGGATCAGAACCACTAGCGGGGCTGTTACCGGCACAAGCAAAGTCGGTACCATGGACCAACCTTCATACGCCGGGGGCGTCCCGGCCGGGGGTGCCAGCAGTACGCACATAAGGGCGAGCGCCAGGAGCATCCATCTGAGGGGGCCGAGCCTCAGCGCGAAATCGATGGTCCGGTTCAAGGCGCTTCTTTCCTCCGTTCGTTGGTGGCTGTGCCGGTTGTTGAAATCTAATATTAGTACCTCTGTCTTCGAGGTTCCCGTGAGATCGAAAGAGGTGGAGAGCGAGCCTTGAGCAGTACCGTTTTTGTCGAGACCCAGGGCTGCCAAATGAACGTCTACGACGCCGACCGGATGGCGGACGTCTTGGTGGCGGAGGCCGGTTTTCGGCGCGTCGATGCGCCCGAAGAGGCCGATGTGCTCTTGCTCAATACCTGCTCGGTGCGCGAGAAGGCGCAGGAGAAGGTCTTCTCTCATCTCGGCCGCTGGCGCCGTCATAAGGAGCGCCGCCCCGGCACGCTGATCGGGGTGGGCGGCTGTGTCGCCAGCCAGGAGGGCGGCGGTATCGTCCGCCGGGCGCCGTTCGTCGATCTCGTCTTCGGCCCCCAGACCCTCCATCGATTGCCGGAGATGGTGGCGCGGGCGCGCGGCGGGGGTGGTCCCCAGATCGACGTCTCTTTCCCGGAGATCGAGAAATTCGACCGATTGCCGGAGCCTCGCGCGGAGGGCTTTACCGCTTTCGTCTCCATTATGGAGGGGTGCAGCAAGTACTGCTCGTTCTGTGTCGTGCCCTATACCCGCGGTGACGAGATCAGCCGTCCCTTCGAGGATGTGGTGGCCGAGGTGGCGGCGTTGGCGGAGCAGGGGGTCCGCGAGGTCGATCTGCTCGGTCAGAACGTGAACGCCTATCGCGGTCCGATGGATGACGGCACCGAGGCCGATCTCGGGCTGCTGATTCACTACCTGGCCGCCATTGACGGCATCGACCGGATTCGCTTCACCACCTCGCACCCGGCGGAGTTCAACCAGGGTCTGGTCGACGCCTACCGCGAGGTGCCGGAGCTGGCGAGCTACCTCCACTTGCCGGTGCAGAGCGGCAGCGATTTGATCCTGCGGCTGATGAAGCGGGGCTATGCGGTGGCCGAGTACGAGGCGTTGATCGCGGAGGTCAGGGCGGCCCGGCCGGGGATCGCGCTGGCCACCGATCTGATCGTCGGATTCCCGGGGGAGACCGCGGACGAGTTCGAAGAGACGGTGGCGATGACGGAGCGCGTTGTGTTCGACGGCGGCGCGTTCAGCTTTGTCTATAGCTCCCGCCCCGGCACCCCGGCGGCCGATTTGACGGACGATACGCCTCCGGAGGTGAAACGGGCGCGCCTGCACCGTTTACAGGCGTTGCTGCAGGCCCAGCAGTTGGAGGCGGCCCGGCGTCTGGTCGGTTCGGTGCAGGCGGTGTTGGTCGAGGGGCCGTCCCGCCGTAACCCTGCCGAATTGACCGGCCGGACGCCGTGCAATCGTACGGTGAACTTTCCGGGAGAGTCGTGGATGGCCGGTCGTTTCGCCGATGTTCGGGTTACCGGCGCGCGCGCCCATTCGTTGCGTGGCGAGGTGGTCGCGGTGGAACGGCCACCGAGACCCGTCGCGGTGGCGGACTGAGGCGTCGAGGGTATCTTGGTCGAGCGCCCCGAAGCCGTTGATGTGGAGTTGTCGCCCGCCGATAACCGGCGGCTGGCGCGCCTGTGCGGCGAGTTTGATGAAAACTTGCGCCATCTGGAGCGCCGTCTGGGGGTGGAGATCCAGAACCACGGCCACCGCTTTCGTTTGATTGGGGAGGGGCGCTCGGTGGAGGTGGCGGGGCGGTTGTTGGATGAGCTTTATCGGGCGGCAGCCCACCACGATCTCGAGCCCGAGGACGTCCACCTCCACCTCCAGCAGGCCCGGGTGGACGAGATCCTGGCGGCTTCGCCGGCCGCGGAGCCGGAAGGCGGCGGGGAAGAGATCGTGATCCAGACGCCCAAAGCGCGGATCAAGGGGCGTGGTCCGGCCCAGCGCGCCTACCTCGAGCGGGTACGCGGTTTCGATCTCAATTTCGGCATCGGTCCCGCCGGTACCGGTAAGACGTATCTGGCCGTGGCCTGCGCCGTGGAGGCGCTGGAGAGTGAGCAGGTCCGTCGCGTGGTGCTCGTGCGTCCGGCCGTGGAGGCCGGTGAGCGGCTCGGCTTTCTACCCGGTGACATGGCCCAGAAGGTCGACCCCTATCTGCGGCCGCTCTACGACGCTTTGTTCGAGATGCTCGGCTTCGAGCGCGTGGCGCGGTTGATCGAACGGAATGTGATCGAAGTGGCGCCGCTGGCGTTCATGCGCGGTAGAACCTTGAATCACTCCTTCATTATCTTGGATGAGGCCCAAAACGCCACTGTGGAGCAGATGAAGATGTTCTTGACGCGGATCGGCTTCGGGTCGACCGCGGTGGTGACCGGCGATGTTACTCAGATCGATCTGCCGCCGGAGAAGGTCTCCGGTTTGCGCGATGCGGTCGATGTGCTGCGCAGCGTGGAAGGGGTGAGCTTTACCTTCTTTACCGCCGCCGATGTGGTGCGCCACGCGCTGGTTCAGCGCATTGTGGAGGCGTACGACAG
>SKJZ01000276.1 GCA_007121755.1 Halorhodospira sp.
TCTGGATATTGACCGCCTGGAGCGCCCCCTCTTTCACGGTCGACTCCACCAGGTCGAACTCCAGGATCAACTCGTGGCTGGGCAAGTCCTCCACACTGGCGCCGTCCTTCAAATCCGCGTCGCGAAAGAAGGCCGAGGCGAAAGGGGAGTCTGGATCACGGGTATCGGTGATCCACATATAGTCCGAGATCTCTCGCAAGTAGCGGACGAACCCGTAACCCCCCTCCTGGGCGTGGAAATGGCACGTACCGCGGACCCTGGAACCCACCTCGCCCCACGGCGGCCGGCCGTTGGCCGTGCCACGATTGGTGGGAATCAGCCCCGGAATCAGATAGCCGCAGACAAAATCGTCCGCTTCACGCTTGAGTTCCCCGGAAATATTCTCGAAGGCCACCACCTCGACACGGCAGCCCAGGCTTTGCAGCGCCCGCACCACCTGGACGAAATCGCCGTCGCCGGTAGCGAGCACCACGCGAGAGAGGCTCCGGGATTGGATCAGCGCGTCGACCGCAATCTCAAGGTCGGCGTTGGCCTTCGCGTACCGGTTCCCCTCGTCGTCGGTGTGCCAACGAAACTCCTTGACTATGACCTTGAAACCGACGTCGCGAATGGAGGCGAAGAAGCCGTTAACCTTCTTCTGATAAGTGGGATCGCGGCGGCCGCGCTCCTTGTCGTAGACGGTGTAGGCGTTAAGGCGCAACGGCTCGCCGCCGCCCCGGCAGGCAAAGCGGCGAAGCACGTCGTACTGCATACCGAAACCGCCGTTGGACTGAATGTTGGCGACATCCACGTAAATGCCGACGGCCCCGGAATTAGGCAACCAGACCTCCTCTCAAGCGGGTACCAGGATCAGACCCGCTCGTCACGCAGACGCACCACGATATCGACGGCGGTAATGCACTTGCCGTTGGGCACTTTGACCAACTCACGCAAGTCCTCTTCGTCCACGTCGAGATCGATATCCTCGATACTGCCAGTCTGCTCATCGAAGAAGTGGTGGTGGGTCGTGGTATTGGTATCGAAGTATGACTTTCCGGCACGCACCACGACCTCTCGCAACAACCCGGCATCCTTGAACTGGTTGAGCGTATTGTAGACAGTCGCCAAAGAGACCTTGACGCCCTTCGCCACCGCCTCATCGTACAGGCTCTCCGCGGTGATGTGGCGGTCCCCATCGGCGAACAACAACTCTGCCAGCGCAACCCGCTGTTGCGTCGGCCGCAAACCGGCCCGCCGCAGCTTGTCGACACCGTATGGCACCCGATTCTGTTCCAACATGGCCTACACCGTCATCTTACTGATGCGACCACTTGCCGCATCTTCTTTAAGACGAGTCTAACCTTCGATACCTGCCCACTCAAGAGCACTTTAAGGACCGGGCGGGAACGGGGCTTCCAAAATAGTCCGACAAGTCCGAGACTGGCACACCATGGATGCCACAACCTGGATCGTGGCCGCCGGAAGCCTGGTGGCGGCCGTAGTCGGACCCATTGCCGCCGGGCACGCGCTGTTGACCAAGCGCGACCCGCAGGTAGCGGCGGCGTGGATCGCCGTCTCCTTAATGTTCCCGGTGGCCGGCCCCATCCTCTACTACATCTTCGGCATCAACCGGGTCCGTACCCGTGCCCGTAAGCTTTTCGCCGCGGAGCAGATTCATTGGGGCGACGGCAACCACCCGACCGCCAACCCGCCCGACATCGCGCCGGAGTACGCCGAACAGGTACGCATCTCCGATGCGGTGACCGGACGCGCGCTGGAGGGTGGCAACCGGGTCACGCCGCTGACCGACGGCGACGAGGCCTTTCCCGCAATGCTGCGGGCCATCGAAGCGGCGCAAGACACGGTCTACCTGGCCACCTATATCTTCGAAACCAACAGCAGCGGACAACAGTTCATCGACGCCCTGGCCGCCGCCCGCCGCCGCGGCCTCGATGTGCGGGTACTCATCGACGGCGTCGGCGAGTTCTACTCCTGGCCGCTCGCCGGGCGCCTGCTCCGCGCGGCGGGCGTCCCCGTGGCACGCTTTCTGCCGCCCCACCTGATTCCACCCCAGCTCTCCATCAATCTGCGCAACCACCGCAAGATCCTCGTCATCGACGGCCAGACCGCCTTCACCGGCGGCATGAACCTGGGAGACCGCCACCTGCGGCAGATCCACCCGCACGGAGAGGGGGTATCGGACATGCACTTCGGTTTCGACGGACCAGTGGCCGCCCAGATCGAGACGGTCTTTCTGGACGACTGGGCATTCTCTACCGGGGATCACAGCGGCCCTGCCCCTCGTGCCCGTCCGCTTGCAGACGGGGCGTTGTGCCGCACCATCACCGACGGCCCCAACGAGGATCTGGATCGGTTGGTCATGATCTTGGTCGGCGCCGTCTCGGTGGCACGCCGGGAGATTCAAATTGTGACTCCCTACTTCCTGCCTCCGCGCCCGTTGACCGCCGCGTTGCAAGCGGCCGCGCTGCGCGGGGTTCAGGTCGACATTCTGCTGCCGGAGAAGAACAATCTCCCGTTTGTCCACTGGGCGACGCAACACATGCTCGGAGAACTGGTGCGCTGGGGCGTCAATGTCCACTACCAGCCGCCGCCATTCGTTCACACCAAGCTATTCGTGGTCGACCAACAGTACGTCCAAGTCGGCTCGGCCAACATTGATCCCCGGAGCCTGCGACTCAACTTCGAGCTGGCCGTGGAGATCTACGACCGCGCCCTGGCCTCCACGATGGCCCGCCATTGCCGGGAGCGCATGGCTCGATCGCGGCCGGTGACATTCCGCGAGATGGAAGGGCGGCCGGGCTGGCAGCGCGTACGCGACGCGCTGTTCTGGCTGGCGTCTCCCTATCTGTAAGGAATCACGACCGGAACCACGTTTACAATAGCCGTATGTCGACAAAAGAGATCGCCTACAAACTGCGGACACAGATCGGTGACGCCGCCGTCCTTACCGGGGACGACGAGATCGCGTCCTACATGCGCGAGCGGCGCGGCTTCTTTCCCGGCCGCGGGCAGATCGTCGCTTTGCCGGAGGATACGACGCAGGTCAGCGAAGTCGTACGCATCTGCGCCGGCGCCGGCGCCAAGGTGGTTCCCCAAAGCGGGAACACCGGGCTGGTCGGCGGGGGCTCCCCCCGCGACGAGACGGAGGTGGTCGTCTCCCTGCGGCGGATGAACAGGATTCGGCGCATCGACGCGGCCGACAACACGGTGGTCGCCGAGGCCGGCTGCGTGCTGCGGGAGATCCAGAACGCGGCGGCGGAGGTCGATCGGCTCTTTCCGCTTTCGCTGCCGTCGGAGTGGCAGTGCTGCATCGGAGGCAATCTCGCCACCAACGCCGGCGGCCTGAACGTCGTCCAGTACGGGAACACCCGCGCGTTAACCCTCGGCCTCGAAGTCGTGCTGGCCGACGGACGGATCTGGTCCGGCCTTTCGGCCCTGCACAAAGACAACAGCGGCTACGATCTCAAGGATCTGTTCATCGGCTCCGAAGGCACCCTCGGCATCATCACGGCGGCCACTCTCAGCCTCTTCCCGCGGCCGCGGGAGCGCCGGGTCGCCCTGGTGGCATTGAGCAATCTCAACGCCGCGCTGCCGTTGCTCCGGGCCGCCCAAGCGGAGAGCGGCGACACCGTGGTCGCCTGCGAAGTCATGGGGGCGGGCGCCATCGCCATGCCGGAGCGCCACGTCCCGGGCTGTGGCAACCCCCTCCCCGGCTCCCCCTGGTATCTGCTGCTGGAGATAGCCACCCCCGACGTCAGGGCGGACCTGGCCGCGGCGATGAACGCCGCGCTGGAGAGCGCGCGGCAATCCGGCGGAATCGACGGCGCCGAGATCGCCGCTGACGATCGACAAGCCGCCGCTCTATGGCGGCTGCGGACGTGCATCCCCGGCGCCCAAGGCCACGAAGGGGCAAGCATTAAACACGATATTTCCGTGCCGGTCTCGGCGCTGCCGGCATTCGTGGAGACGGCTTTGCATGCCGTGGCAACGGAAGATCCAGCGGTACGGCCGTGCGTCTTCGGCCACGTGGGCGACGGCAACCTCCACTTCAATCTCACTCAGCCCGAGGGCTGGGAGCCGGACACGTTCATGGAGCGCAGACCCGTTTTCAACCGCCTGATCCACGACATCGTGATGCGGTTCGACGGCTCGATCGCCGCCGAACACGGCGTCGGCCAACTCAAGGGCGCCGAGATGAAGCAGCGCAGAGACCCGGTGGCCCACGACATGATGCGGGGGATCAAAAGGGCGCTGGATCCCGATGACGTCATGAATCCCGGCAAGGTGGTTCTTGACTGACCGGCGGCCATGGCCCCGTCTCGCCGCGGGCGTGGCGCTCGTCCTGGTTCTGAGCGGGTGCGCCTCATCGGCGGACCAGCGTGAAGCGGCCGCCACGCCGGCCGCTCAGCCCGATAACGGCGCGGCTGACGGCTGGGAAGACGACGGCTGGAACGGCGACGGCTGGGACGACTTCGAAGGGACCCGCGACCCGCTGGAACCGATGAACCGGACCGTCTTCGCCTTCAATGAGTTCGCCGATACCTACGCCGTCCGGCCGGCGGCCGTCTTCTACCGGGACACCGTGCCGGCCGGCGCACGGCGCAGTATCAGCAACTTTCTGCGCAACCTCGGCGAGCCGTTCAACGCCGGCACCAACTACCTGCGGGGGCGCGGACGGGCCGGCACCACCAACGTCATGCGCTTCTTTATCAACACCACGTTCGGCCTCTTCGGGCTGTTCGATGTCGCCGGCGCCGCCGGCCTGGACCGCGAACCGTCCGATCTCGGCCTCACGCTCGGCACTTGGCGTGTACCGGAGGGGCCCTACTTGGTTCTGCCCTTGCTCGGCCCCAGCACCATCCGCGACACCACCGGTCTCGGCGGCCAGTACGTCACCCGCCAACAACACAGCCCGTACTACTGGACCGGCGCCGGAACCCGGATCTGGGTCAGCGCGACGGTGGCCCAGGGGCTAACCATTCGCACGGAACTCCTCTCCCTGGATGAGATCATCGAGGAGTCGGGGGCCGACCGCTACGTCTTTATGCGCGAGTCGTACCTCCAACACCGCCGCGAGCAACTGGGGGAAGACGACTGGGACGATTGGGATGACTGGGATGACGCGGACGACTGGGGCGGTACGGACGAGCGGGACGACGCATGGAACGGCGGCGGCGATGACGGCGGCTGGGAGTGATGAACCGGGGCGCTGAGCCCCTTGGCTCAACTTTCCTCCCCGCCATGCCGATAATATTCATATGTTTAACGTGCCTCCCATACGCGATGCGGCCCGCAACAGCCCGATCCGGCGGCGTGAAGACGTCGTTGAGGTGGAGCCCACCAAGCCGTATCCGCGTATCGAGCCGTCCGCCCACGGAGACGACCAGCCACGGCGGCCTCCGGCGGTGGAGGAACGCCTGCGGCGGCGCCGGAGCCGCGGCCGGAGTCGGGAGAGCGCCTTCCCGGATTCCGGGGAGGAGCGAGGCGACGATAAACCGGGACGCATCGACGAGTACGCCTGAACGCTAGTCGTACACCTGCCCGCCGCTGAGGAAGTTGGCCAACAGTCCCGTTGTCCGTGGAAAGATCCGCTCGAAGGTGAGCACCCAGTACCCGTCCTCTTCCCGCTCAAGCTCGAACCCTCGCGCATGGATCGCGCTGCGCGGCGCCCGCCCCAAATGCTCGATGAAACGCTCGGCGTTTTCCCGGCCGCGGAAACGGCACCGGAAGGGGTGGGCTACCTTGTGGCTGTCGTGGTATCCGCGCACCGCCGTTAACAAGGGATCGAGCAGCGCCGCCCCGAGCCGCTCACGCAGACCGTCCCGGTCGAGCTCCGGCGACTCCTCCAGGATCAACGCCAGACGAAGCAGACGGTTGGTGAAGTACTCCGGCGGCAACTCCATCAGGCCGTCGGCCATCGCGGAGATATCCTGGATCACCGACGCCGGCGTCACGTACTTCGCCCGCTTTTGCCGCGCGCTATCCTCTTTGAGCACCACGCCCTCCACCCCGCGGGCATCGAGTTCCCTCAACACCTCGCGGAGGGCCGCCGGCCGGTCCGGATGGAAGCGGCCGTGGGCGGGCACTGCCGGCAACCGGTGGCGCTCGTAAAGCGCATACCGCTCCGCCGCCGGGACAAACCCCGGACGCCCGAACCGCATCAGATCGAAGACGAACAAGACGACATCGTCTTCGATACCCGGCGGGCTACCTTCGAGGTAGGGGTTGCCGGGACCGGCCACCTCGGCGCAGACGATGAGATCCGGCTCGGCGTCAAAGACGGCGGGCGCCATCAGGTCGGGAAGGCGGTCGGTGGTAAAGGGGCAGATGAAACCGCCCCGCGACAGCGCCAGCAGCTCCCCCTGGTGACGGAAGATGCGGACGTTATAGCCGTCCACCTTCTCCTCAACATGGAACGGCGCCTCGAAGTGGTGGCGCAGCCCGTTCTCCAGATTCAATACCCGCCCGATCGGCGGATAGCCGGGCACAACGTCCTCACCGAAACGGGCGGTGCCGCGGGGCAACCCACGGAAGGCGTCGGTCAGCCGAACGTACTCCAAGGGCCCGAAACGCTCCCGTTGCGCCTTCTTGCGCGCAAGGGCTTCATCGATGACAGCCCCCTCAGACCCGTCGATCGCGGAACGGGGGCTCAACCGTCCTCCAGCGCCTTGAGCACCACCGGCTTTATGCTCTCCGGAAGGGGTTGCTCCAAAGCGGCGCCGCGCGCCGCCTCCGACATCTTCTTCCAGGTCTTACGGATGATGCCGAGCAGCTTCGCTTCATCGTACTTATGCCCGTGGGCGGCCACGAAATCGGCCAAATAGTGGCGCAGAAAGACCAGACAGGCGACATCCTCCAGCAACTGCGCCTCCGGGTCGCTCTTGAGCCCCTCCTTGCGCTGCAGCTTGCCGACGTGCGCGATCTCCTCGGCGCTGTACCCGTTCTCGGCCATCAGTCCGCCGGTTACCTCCGCATGGTAACGCGCCAAATCGGTCCGCCACCGCCGGTAGCCTTGACGCCCCTCCGGATAGTCGCCGCGAGGCACCGTCCAACGGCGGATATGCTGCGCGCGCACCGCGATGCGCGCCAATTCACCGCTGCCGGGAGCGAACTCCTCCAGCATCCGGCTCATCCGCTGCCCGTAGAGCAATGCACGCGGCACCTCGCCGCCGGCGTCGGAATCGGTCTCCCGCACCGGATCTTCACTGTTGGCGGCGTCGATGGCGGCGATAACGGATTGGAGTCGTTGCGAATCGGTGACGGTCATGCTCTTCCCCACGGTGGCGGACTGTTCGGCCGACCATGGTATCCCAGTATTGCGGCCCCGGGGTGCCCCGTGGGGTCTTCCCTCAGACGTTGAAGCGTTCCATGAGGGTCTGGAGGCGGGAGGAGAGGCGGGCCAACTCCTCGGCGGCGACCGCGATCTGCCGCGAGCCGGCGGCGGTGTCCTCCGCCGCCTGATTGCTACTCGTAATGTTGCGGTTGATCTCCTCGGCCACTTGGCTCTGCTCCTCCGCCGCCGAGGCGATCTGGGCGTTCATGTCGTTGATCTGTGAAACCGACCCGGCGATCGTGGCGAGATTCTCGGCGGCCTCCTCGACCTGTCCAGTGCAACTCTCCGCCCCTTCCCGGGCTTGGTCCATCGCGCTCACTGCCTCCCCGGACCCGGCCTGCAGGCGCTCAATCATGCTCTGGATCTCCTGGGTCGAGTGCTGGGTACGGGAGGCGAGGGTGTGGACCTCCTCCGCCACCACCGCAAAGCCCCTCCCCTGCTCGCCGGCGCGAGCGGCCTCGATGGCGGCGTTGAGCGCCAGCATATTGGTCTGCTCGGCGATCTCGCGGATCACATCCAGTACCACGCCGATCCCTTCCACTTCCTCTTCCAGCTTGCGGATCACCCCGGCCCCGGACTCGACTTGGTTCTTCAGGCTCTCGATACCGCCGATGGCGTCGGTCGCCACCAGCGCGCCGCCCTTCGCCTCGCCATCGGCAATCCCGCTCTGCTCGGCCGCCGAAGCGGCGCTATGGGCGATCTCCTGGACCGAGGCGGTCATCTGGTTCATCGCCGTCGCCACTTGCTCGATACCCTCCCGCTGCTCGTCGAGCCCACGCCGCGTCTGCTCCGCCGTGGCAGAGAGCTGCTCGGCGGCCGAGGCGAGCTGGCTGGTGACGCTGGCTATATCGTTGAGCATAGCGCGAAGCTTGTCACGCATCTCATTGAAACTGTTTACAATGTCACCGATGAGGTCGTGGCTCTCCAACTCGCAACGCACGGTCAGGTCGTTTTCGCTGATGGCGTTGGCCGCCGCGGAGATCTGCTTGAGTTTGCGCAGCAGGACAATGTTGACCAACTGGTAGTTGGAGAAGCCGAGCACCGGCGCCGCCAGCACCACCAGCGGTATCCAGACCAGCAGCCCCGGATCCCACGCCACCACGACGTGAGCAACAAGCGGCAGCAGCAGGCCGAGCACCAACCAGAACACGATGGAAATAAGAAGCAGATTGCGGAGGATGCTGGGCTTCATTCGATTCGCTCTATATTGCACAAGGAGCATAAGCTAATTATGGATGACGCACTTCTACACGGATTTTGCGATAGCGCAAATACCCAAAGATGTATAGATGGAAAATTGAGCGCCTACCCCGAACGTGGTACCTCCGCTGCCCGGAACGACAAGCCTTCCGGCCGGCCGCGCCCGGGGCAGCGATCCCTAACCTGGAGTCTCGAAAGACCGGCCTCGGACGGTCTTTCGAGACTCCCAGTGTTATGGTCAAACCACGAGACCGACTGAACCCGGCCACGCAGAAACCGAGAGCGCACATGGACTACCACGACCACCTATCGCCCCTGCCGGGTTTGCCGCAACGGCTGCATATCCTGCTGGTAGCGGAGGAGAACGGGACAGCTCGTCAAGTCCGCTCAGCCATCAATGGCGGTATGGGGCCACATGTGGAGGAGCGCCTGGTCACAACCCTGGCCGAAGCCGAACGCACCGTGAAGGCGGGTGGCATCGACGTCGTGCTGCTCGATCCGGCACTGCCCGATGCCGCCGGAGGCGACCCGGTGAGCGCATTGCGCGCGCACACGCAAGACACTCCCATCATCATTCTCGTCGACCCGGATCATCGCCACGCCATACCTGATGCGCTGGCATCCGGCGCCCAGGACTACCTGCTCAAAGGCGCCATCGATGCCGACGCGTTGCAGCGCGCCGTCCAGCACGCGCTGACCCGGATGCACCTCCAACACTGCCTCCGCCACCAATGCCTGCGGCCGTGCGACATGCGCTTGAACCCTCTCCAGGAGTGGCACGAAGAGAGCTGGCTGCTGGCTGAGCGTGTTAAAGAGAACCAATGCCTGCTCGAGATCATCGAGATCTGCCAAAACGAGGAGTTAGACGACGCCCGGCTACTGGAGTCGTGCGCCGGAAGGGTCCCGCGCGGCTGGCAGGTTCCATCGAAGACCGGGGCGCGCATCCACCTTGGCCACCGGACCATCACCTCTCCCGGCTTCCGTGAATCGCGCCACTATTTAACTGCGGTGATCCCCTTCCAGCGGGAACCCGCCTCAATTGAGGTACACCGTTCGAAGCCCTCGGCCGGGAACCACAACCGCCCACTTTTCCTTGATGAAGAGCGGGCGTTGCTCGTAGCCATCGCCACCCAGATCGGTCAGGCGCTCAATCGGCGCGATCAAGAGCGCCTCCGCAAGAAGGCCGAAGAGGAATTGCGCCTGGCTGCCAGCGTATTCGCGGCCGCCCAGGAAGGCATCGTTATTACCGATGCGGACAACCGCATCCTCGATGTGAACCCCGCCTTTACCGCCATCACCGGCTACAGCCGCGAGGAGGCGCTGGGACGCGGCCCCGCGTTCCTCTCATCGGGCCATCGCGATGCCGAAGAGTACGTTGAATTGTGGCGCTCCCTGGACGAAACCGGCGCTTGGTGCGGCGAGGTCTGGAATCGTAGAAAATCGGGTGAAGTCTACCCGGAGCGGCTGTCGATCACTGCGGTTTATTCGCCCCAGAACGTGGTGACTCACTATGTAGCGGTCTTCTCCGATATTTCACGGATCAAGGCGCAGGAACAGCGGCTAAAGCTGATCGCCCACTACGATCCCCTGACCGGACTGCCCAATCGACGTCTGTTGATGGACCGCCTCAAACAGGCTTTGGCGCAGACCCGGCGCAACCGGCAGACAATGGCCTTAGCGGTCCTCGATCTGGACGATTTCAAACCAATCAACGACACCCACGGCCATGAAGCGGGCGACTTGGTCCTCAAGGAGATCGGAGAGCGGCTGTCGAAGAACCTCCGCGCCGGCGATACCGCCGCCCGGCTGGGCGGCGACGAGTTCGTGCTGGTCTTGCTGGGGCTGGAGAACACCGCCCACTGTGAACACGCCTTGGCGAGAATTATCGAGGCCGTCGCGGAGCCCATCACCCTACCCGCCACCGGCACTGTCGCCGTCTCCGCCAGCTTGGGCGCCACCCTCTTCCCCCGAAACAATAGTGATACCGATCCCGACACCCTGTTACGACACGCCGACCAAGCCATGTACAGGGCCAAACAGCGCGGCAAAAACCGGTACCATGTGTACGATGGCGGGTAGCCGCCCGTGCCGATGCGATGTCGTGCCACACGGCCAACAGTGATAGTCTGACTCCGCCACTGATGCTACAAGCCCGTCTTCATGACCAACGCACTTAAGGACCCTGCATTCCACGAGCGGCTGCGGGAGCTAATCGGTAACGAACAGCCGTTCTCCTGGGCGGCGCGCATGGGTATTTCCAAGGGCGCGTTCTCCCGGATCTGGAACCAGGGGACCATCCCCGGCCCGGCGCTGCTCCGCCGCATTCAAGACCGCACCGGCGTTTCGCTGGACTGGCTCGTGAGTGGACTCGGCCCCAACGGCATCAGCCGCCGCTGTCTGCCAGCATCCCAGGGCGAGAAGGAGTACGTCACCGTCCCGCTGGATACGCACCACGCCTCGGCGGGCGGAACCCCGACCGTCTACGATGAACCGATCGTCGACGCTATTGCCTTCCGCCGGGACTGGCTCCAACAGACCTTCCACACGCGCGCCGAGCACCTTCTGCTCATGGTGGTGGAAGGAGAGAGCATGAACCCAGTGCTCCACTCCGGCGACTTGATCCTGGTGGATACACAAGACGCCAGCGCCGTGCCCCGGGACGGGATCTATGTGATTTGGCTCGACCGTACACTGCTGGTCAAGCGGTTGCAGCGCCTACCCGGGGATAACGTCCGTGTCTCCAGCGAGAACCCGGCCTACGCCGACTTCACCATCACCCGCAAGGAACTCACGATGGAAAACAGCGTGGTGGGGCGCATCATCTGGTTCGGCAGAACGCTTTAAACCCACCCCTGCACCCGCCCGGTTTTTCGGGTCCGCGGATACCGACTCACTCGCCGGGCACGATGGTCCGCTTGCGGCACTGCTTCAGGAATGCGATGAGTTGCTCCTGCTGCTCGGCGTTGAGTTCAATAAAGCGCAACGCAATGCAGACTTGGTTGCGCCCTTCACCGTAAGGGTTCTCGGCGGCCATGCGCACCACCTCGCCCGGCAGCTTCAACCGGGGGGGGGCGCCGCTCGACTCATCAACGGCGTCGATCGTCAGCTCGGCGCGCTCATAGAGCGCCACTCCGCGGCCCAGACCGGTATCGATATACAAAAAGGCGCCCGTGGCGGAGATATCGTAGAGCTTCCCGCCGCACGGCTCGCCACCGCCAAAGCCCAAGGAAACCTTGTAATCGCCGGACACCTTGACCCGCCCGGCGCGGCGCTTCTCCGGTCGGCCCAGAACGGCACGCACCTTCTTCACCAAGGTCGGCGCGGTAAACGGCTTGATGATATAGGCGTCGACCCCGGCCTCGATCGCCCGCATGAGCGACTCCCGGTCGGCCCGGACGGTAATCATTATGAAGGGCGTATGCGCCGTCCGCGGATTCTTGCGCGCCTCGGCAAGAACATGGTCGCCGGTAATCTCCGGCATCTCCCAGTCGCAGAAGATCCAGTCGATCTCCCGGCCCTGCTCCTGGATAAGATCCAACGCCTCCTGGCCGTTGGCGGCTTCCAGGATGTTCTTGCAGTTGAGGTATCTTCGCAGCACATCGCGGAGAATCGCCCTTACCGTGCTCGAGTCATCGACAACGAGCACCACTTTATTGCTGAGCATGTCGTCGGGATTCCTGATCCATGCCCGCGGTTAGCCCGGGGGCGGCTAATCTGCACCAAATACACCGCGAACCATACCGGATTTCAGAGAGGCGGTCCAAGCTGGCGAGTGGCGGCATCGGTCGGTCGCTAAGCGTTCCGAAAGCTTAGTGACCAAGGCTGCCGTCGCTGCCCTGCGGCTTCTGTGCCTGATCCAGGTACTGTTGAAGACCAGCGATCAAGTGATCCAGCCGCGGCAAAACATCGGCCAGCGCCGCTGTTGCCGCCACGGCGTCACCTCTCCCGCAAGCCACCTCCAGTCGCTCCGCCGGAGACACCAATGCACTGAACCCCAAGGTATCGACGAGCCCTTTGAGGGTATGGGCCAGGCGCCCGGCCTCGTCCCACTCACCGCGGTCTACGTACTGCGCCAGGAGCGTACCGCTCTCCGCGTGGTGCGCGACAAAACCGGATAGGAGCTGACGATAGCGCGCCGGCCGGTTGCCAACCCGGCGCAATCCCAGTTCCGTATCGAGGCCGTCGATCTCAGGCATTTCCAGCAGGGCGTCGTCACCATTACCGGCCACCGGGACCACGGCGCTGCCGCATTCGGTGGGCCGATAGTAACGGGCCAACGTGGCGTAGAGTTCTTCGGGATCGATCGGCTTGCCGAGGTGATCGTTCATCCCCAGAAAGATGCAACGCTGGCGATCCTCAGCCGAAGCGTTGGCGGTCATGGCGACCACCGGCAACGCTGAGAGGCGGGCGTCGGCACGCAGGGTACGGGTCGCCTTGTAGCCGTCCATCACCGGCATCTGCAAGTCCATGAAGACCACGTGGTAGTGGTCGGCCGCCACTTCGGCGAGGCGGTCCAGCGCCTCCCGCCCATTAGCGGCCACCGTCACCGCCACCCCGCGACACGCCATGAGGTCCACCGCCAACTGCTGGTTGGCTGGATTATCTTCCACCAGCAGCACCCGCATGCCGCTGAAGGTGGCCTCCCGGTCACACGCTTCACTGGCCACGCCGGCACGATCGTCCACCTCGTGTCCGGTCAACATGTTCAGCAGACGGCGCAGATCCTCGGGCAGGACCGGCTTGGACAAAAAGTGGCGGGCGCCGACACCGGTGGCCGCCTCATAGACGGCCTCTGAATCGTAGGCCGAGACCACCACCGGCAGGGGCCGCTGATCCTCTGGCACCCGGCCCGCAAGTGCATGCAACAACTCACCGCCGCTCATCCCCGGCATCACCCAGTCGACCAGAAGCAGATCGTAGGGACGACTGCCGGCACACGCCGCCTCAACCCTGGCCAGGGCTTCTGCGCCCCCTTCCACACGCTCGACGGCCCCGCCCCGCCCGGCACCGACTCCCAAAGCCTCGAGCAGAGAGGCCAACGCTCGGCCGGCTTCCGGGCAGTCGTCCACCACGAGTACACGGAGGCCGTCGACATCGGGCAACCCGGTGCTCGGGTACGCCACCGGCGCGGCGAGCGGAAAACGGGCGGCGAAGGAAAACATCGATCCCTTCCCCGGCACGCTTTCAACCCGGATATCGCCGCCCATCAACTCGACGAATTTCTTGGCAATGGTCAACCCCAGACCGGTACCACCGTATCTACGGGTGATCGAACCGTCGGCCTGCGTGAACTCCTGGAATAGGCGGCCCACTTGCTCCGGCGTCATGCCGATTCCGGTGTCTCGCACCGCGAAGTGGAGCTGAACATCGTCTTCGCCCCACTCCTCGACCCCCACGGTCAGGCTGACGTAGCCGTGGTGGGTGAACTTCAGAGCATTGGAGAGGAGGTTGGTGACCACCTGACCGAGCCGCAGAGGGTCGCCAACCAAGGCGCCGCTCTCCCCGAGCAGCAGCGGATCCGTCACGTCGAAAAGCAGCTCCACCTCTTTTTCGTTGGCCTGCTGGCGCAGCAGGGCCAGCGCATGAACGACGACATCCTCGAGGCGAAAGGGCATCTCTTCCAACTCCACCCTGCCGGCTTCGACTTTGGAAAAGTCGAGGATGTCATTAATGATGCCGAGCAGTGACCGCGCCGCGGTGTGAACATTGGCTACGTAGTCGTACTGGCGCGGATTCAACCCACTATTCAAGGCCAAATGGGACATACCGATAATGGCGTTCATGGGGGTGCGGATCTCGTGGCTCATGTTGGCCAGGAACTCGCTTTTTGCCCGTGTAGCGGCTTCCGCCTCTTCCCGCATCCGCTGTAACTCCCGGCCACTCTCCTGGAGCCGGCCGTACACCCAGCCGGTGGCGCCCGATGCCGATAACACCACCACAGCAATGATTAGGAGGACGTAGACGACCCTGCGGGTGTTTTCCGCCACTGCCGCGCGGGCGGCATCGGTGGTGACGGTGATCCCGAGAAAACCGGCCGCAGCTCCGGGCTGCCAGTGGGTATGGCAGACGACGCAACGGTCTTTCACCTCGAGCCGGTAAAACAGGTGGGCGCGGCCACGATCGAGGACGACGTCCGCTCCGCGCTCGTCGAACTCCGCCCGCGAATCAATGGCGTAGTGGCAGTCCCCACACGGCGTCTCACCGACCTCCGCCACGTGTTCCCGCCCCCGGGGCGTCTCGTGGATATCTGCGACGTTCCAATCGTTGCGCCGGTACTGGCGGCCGTGCTCCCGGAACACCCTTTCATTCGGGTTGACGAACTCGCCATCCCGGCCCCGAACGAAGGGGAGGCCCACAGTTACCTCCCCCGACCGGTAGGTCATCAATCCAATCCGTGAATATAGGGCTGTCTCCACCACCTCGTTCAGCATGGCGACGCTATCCATCGCCCCCTGGAAGGTCCGGGGCTGCCCTTTTTCGATCGACTCGGCGGTATGGGCGCGATAGGCGTCGAGCATGCCGTGCCCGATCTCCACGGCCCGCTGATCCAGCGATCGTGCGTGGTGATGCTGCAAGGCGATGACCCCAGGAACCGATATAGCGACAAGAGCGGCCAGCGCGGCCAGCGTGAAGCGTGCCGCCATCGTCCGCCTTTTTCTGGGCACCTCTTCCGCCATCTCCTCTTCCCTGGCCCCGGGGCCTCTTGCTGCTGCGTCCCGGCAATGATTTCCGCAACATTAAAGAGAAAACACTTACTAACCTTTCGGAAGGTATTGTCAGGTAGCACCCATACGGGGTCTCGGCCGCAGGGATGCGGCCGTGAAGCCTCCAGGGATGGATTCACGGCGTCCCCGTATGGGGGCTACCTGACAA
>SKJZ01000117.1 GCA_007121755.1 Halorhodospira sp.
CCCCTGCAGCGCGCTGTCGAGCGGGGCAGCGTCGACCGCCTCTCCCGCTTCCTGGCCGGGGAGAGCGGCCATCGGCTCGCCGTCCTGCCCCACCAACCTCCCGGCGGCGATGCGGTGGCTGTGGAAGTGGAGAGCCCCGACGGCGGCCCCGGTTGGCTGGTGGCGTGGCGGCCGCGCGCCGAACACTGGGTCGAGACGTATACCCACAACACCGGCGGAACCCCGGTGCGGACACTGCAGCTACGTTTGGCCGAGCTTCAACTCTACACCGGGGCCATCGACGGCATCGCCGGACCGGCCACCACCCGCGCCATCGAGCGATTCCAGCGCAGCCACGGCCTGAAGATTACCGGCGAGCCGGACGCGGCGACCCAATACCTGATCCATCGGCCGGATGCCGTAACCGCCGGACGGCAAGCGCCTTAGGCAGACGAGAAGGAGGAGACGGATCGTGGACACCCCCGTGGAACGGCAGCGCAAACCGATCGGCGAACTGCTCAAAGAGAAGGGGTTGATTACCGAAGAGTACATCGGCCTCGCTTTGCAGGACCAACGCGTCACCAAGGAGCGCGTCGGTGAGATCCTGGAGCGGCTCGGTTTCGTCTCTCAGTACGACGTCGCTCAGACCATTTCGGAACAGGAGGGGCGCGAGTACCTCGATGTCGAGGAGTGTCTTCCGGCGAATGAAACCCTGCGGCTGTTCAATCTCAACGTCTGCCTGACCAACGACTTCCTGCCCCTCGACCATGGCAACGGACGGGTCCGCGTCGTCACCGCGACTCACGACGTTGACGGGCTGATACGGCTGATCTCCCGGCAAACCGGCCTGGAGCCGGACGTCTATCAAGGCGAAAAGGGGAAGATCGCCAACGCTGTACAGCACTACTACTTCTTCCTCGACAACCCGGTGGAAAAGCTACTGGAGCGGGAGATCAACGCCCTGACCGCCGACCGGGAGGAGGTCCGCTCACCCGACAACCTGATCAACTACCTGCTGCAGTACGCGGTCAAGGAGCGGGCATCGGACATCCACATCCGCCCGATGGACCAGAGCATCAACGTCGCCTTCCGGGTGGACGGCGTCATGCGTCCGATGTTCTCCCTGCCCCCGAACCTCAAGCGCATGACAGCGGCGTTGAAGATGCGGGCGGAGATGGACATCGCCGAGCAGCGCCTGCCCCAGGACGGCAGCTTTACCGCCGATATCCTCAACACCACCTACGAGATTCGCGGCTCGACCACCGTCTGCCCCTACGGCGAGAACATGGTGATGCGCCTGCTGCCGATGCGTTCCGACTTTCTCGGCCTGCAACAGCTCGGCTTTTTTCCCGAGGACATGGAATTGCTGCGCCGCATCTTTAACGAGCCGTACGGCATCGTCCTACTCACCGGCCCGACCGGGTCCGGCAAATCGACGACCCTCTACGCGGCGGTGCGCACCCTCAACCTGGTCCAGAAACACGTCATTACCGTCGAAAACCCGATCGAATACCGGGTGCCGTTGGTGCGCCAGACGCAGGTCAACGTCAAGGCGAACTATACCTTCGCCAACGCCATCCGCTACTTTTTGCGCCACGACCCGGACGTCATTCTGGTCGGCGAGATCCGTGACCAGGAGACGGCGACCACCGCGCTGTCGGCCTCCGAGACCGGTCACTTGGTGCTCTCCACCCTGCACACCAACACCGCGGTCGGCGTCATCCCCCGTCTGCGCTCACTCGGCGTACCGTCGTTCCAGATCGCCGAGGCCCTGGCCGGCGTGGTCAGCCAGCGCCTGGTGCGGCGCATCTGCCCCAGTTGCAAAGAGCCCTACGAACCCGAGGCGTGGGAGTTGGAGTACCTGGGCCGCGACGACCTGGAGACGCTCTACCGCGGGCACGGCTGCGAAGCGTGCGGCCACTCGGGGTATCACGGGCGGACCCTGGTCTACGAGGTGCTGCGGCCGGACGCCGATATCTCCGCGCGCATCGGCCGGGACGCCACCATGGACGCCCTGCAGGAGTCGATCGACCACCGCGACGACTTCGTCAACATCTTCCAGTGCGCCGTGCGCAAAGTGAGCTTGGGAGAGACCTCGGTCGAGGAGATCGTCCGCGTGCTGGGGCGCTGATTATGGCGTGGTTCCGCTACAAGCTGCTCGACAAACAAGGACGGCCCCGGGGCGGGCTGATCGACCTGCCGTTCGAGAACCCGATGTCGGCGACCACCTACCTGGAACGCCAGGGCGGCACCGTGGTCTTTCTCCAGCCGTTGCCGGGGCTGCTGGGGCTGCTGGTAACCCTCGTCTTCCGCTTCTTTCAAAAGCCGGTCAAACCGGAGGAGACGGCCGAGGTTCTAACCAACTTCTCGGTCATGCTGCGCGCCGGCATTCCGGCTATCACCGCCATCCGCGACTCCATGGGGCAGAGCGACAACCCGACCCTGTCCCGCGTCGGGCGGGAGATCGTCACCCGGGTCGAAGGCGGCGCCCCGCTCGCCTCCGCATTCGGCACCTACCCGCGGATCTTTCCCCAGACCGTCTCCTTTCTGCTCGGCATCGGCGAGCAGTCGGGCACCCTCGACCGGACCAGCCGCGACGCGGCAAGCCACGTAAAACGGATCAATCAGATCCGCGACGACGTGAAGAAGGCGGTCACCTATCCGATCTTCATGCTGCTCGCCATCTTCACCGCGCTGGGCTTCTGGATGACCGTGGTCGTACCGACTATCACGGAACTCTTCGAATCGTTCGATGTTGATCTGCCGCCGCTGACGCTGGCCATCATCGCCATTGCCGACATCCTCGCCGCTTACACCTTCACCGTGCTGGCCGGAGTGGCCGCTGTCATCGGCGGAACCGTACTGACGGTCAAACACGTACCGCCGATCCGGCGGCAGTGGCATAAATTGCTACTGCGCATCCCTGTCTTCGGAAAGATCGCCGCTATCTCCAATATCGCCTTCATTTCGGAGTACCTCTCCCTGCTGCTCAGCGCCGGCGTCGATATGTTAAATGCCCTGCGCACCCTACGGGAGTCGGTGAAGAACGAGGTCTACCGGGAGCGGTTGCAGATCGTCGCCGACGAGCTGGTGGCCGGCCGGGCGATGAAGGACGCCTTCGAGAGCGCTGGGGTCTTTCCCCCATTCGTCCAGCGAATGGTCAGCGTCGGCGAGGAGTCGGGCTCTCTGACCGAACAGCTGAAGTACGTTGCCGAGGAGTATGAGCGGCGGTTGAACAACCTCGTGGCCGGGCTCTCGAAGGCCATCGAGCCGATCGCGCTGATGGTCGGCGGCGGCCTATTCGTGCTGGTGGCGGCGGGGCTCTTTCTGCCGATCTACCAGCTCATCGGCGACGTGGCGGCAATGTAACGGACCGAGCCACGGGATCTCCCCGTCATTGCGAGCGAAGCGAAGCAATCTCTACCGACAGGCGGCCCCGGTTGCGTGATCGGCCGCCGGGCAGGATACTACTCGCGCGGACAGGAAGTCCGTGGCACAAGCAGGGAGGCGTGCATGTCCCACGATCAGAACTTCAAGAACCTCATCCTCGATTACCCGGAGCAGGCCCTGGCGCTCTTCGCCGCCGAAGAGGCCGCCGGGATCGGCGACGGGGCGCATATCACCCCGTTACGCCAGGAGCAGCTCCAGGACCGCCTCGGCGAACGGTTCCGGGAACTCGACGTGCCGCTGCTGGTGGAGTGGCCCGACGGTCGGCGCGAGGCGCTGCTCTTCGTCATCGAGGAGGAGAGCGCCGCCCGGCGCTTCAATATCCACCGCTTGGCCCACTACTGCTTGGACCTGGCCGAGCTGTGCGAGACCGATCGGGTGGTACCGGTGGTGATCTTCCTCGACGGCGGTGATGCCCCAGAACGCCTAATGCTGGGCGGTGACCACGTATACCTCGACTTCCGTTACCTCTCCTGCCACTTGCGGCGGCTGCCGTACCACCGGTACCGCGACAGCGACAACTTGGTGGCGCGGCTGAACCTGCCGAACATGGCGTGGAGCACGGTGGACGAGAAGCTGGATGCCTACGCGGCGGCGGTGCGGGGCTTACTGGCGTTGGAGCCCGACACCGACCGCCGCCTCAAGTATGTGGATTTCATCGACATCTACGGTGCACTGGATAAAAATGAGAGAGAGCAGTATCAGCGGAAGTATCCGCGGGAGGAGGAACAGATGAAGGGGTTTGCCGAGCGGTTTCGGGAAGAAGGATTGAAGGAAGGGATGGGGTTCGCCGAGCGTTTCCGGGAAGAGGGACTGAAGGAAGGGATGGGGTTCGCCGAGCGTTTCCGGGAAGAGGGACTGAAGGAAGGGATGGGGTTTGCCGAGCGTTTCCGGGAACAGGGCTTGGAGCAAGGTGTCCGCTCCGGAGAGGCGGCCGTCCTGGTGCGGCAGATGGAGTTAAAGTTCCGTGAACTCAGCGCGGAGCACCGGCGGCGGATCGATAAGGCCGATGCCGAGACGCTGCTGCGGTGGTCGGAACGCATTCTCACAGCGGATCGCCCGGAGGCGGTGTTCGGGGACGACTGACCGCCTTCAGCTGCAGCGCCGAAGTGTTTCTCAGCCG
>SKJZ01000243.1 GCA_007121755.1 Halorhodospira sp.
GGCGTGGACGTGACCGATGGTCCAATCGGTGTAGTGAGAGAGCGCGTTGACCGTCTTGATGGACATCATCGGCCCCTCGAAGGTGGACATGCCGTAGAACGAGAGGGCGACGATCATGAACTTGAGGATCGGGTCGGTGCGCAGCTTATGCCACGCGCCCTGGAGGGTCATGATGCCGTTGATCATGCCGCCCCACGACGGCGCCAGCAGCATCAGCGAGAAGACCATCCCGAGGGATTGCACCCAGTCCGGCAACGCGGTGTAGTGCAGGTGGTGGGGGCCGGCCCACATGTAGAGCGAGATCAACGCCCAGAAGTGGACGATGGACAGCCGGTACGAGTAGACCGGCCGCTGGGCCTGCTTGGGCACGAAGTAGTACATCATGCCGAGGAAGCCGGCGGTCAGGAAGAAGCCAACCGCGTTGTGGCCGTACCACCACTGGACCATCGCGTCCACCGCGCCGGAGTAGACCGGATACGACCAGAACGGCCCCACCGGAACCGCCAGGTTGTTGACGATGTGGAGCACCGCGACGGTGATGATAAAGGCGCCGAAGAACCAGTTGGCGACGTAAATATGCTTAGCCTTGCGCTTCATGATGGTCCCGAAGAAGACCACCGCGTAGGCTACCCAAACCACGGCGATTAGGATAGCGACGGGCCAAGTGAGTTCGGCATACTCCTTCCCCATGGTGAGACCCAACGGCAGTGTCACTGCGGCAAGGACAATGACGGTTTGCCACCCCCAGAAGGTGAAACTGGCCAGCGTGTCCGAAAAGAGCCGGACACCGCAGGTGCGCTGCACGCAGTAGTACGAGGTGGCGAAGAGCGCCGAACCGCCGAAGGCGAAGATCACCGCGTTGGTATGGAGGGGACGAAGCCGCCCATAACTCAACCACGGCGTATCGAAGTTCAACGCCGGCCAAATCAATTGGGCCGCGATCAGTACACCGACCGCCATTCCGACGATGCCCCAGACGATGGTCATGACGGCGAACTGACGGACTACCTTTTCGTTATATGTCGTACTGGTATCCATAGCTCCGGGTCCATTGGAGGGTGAATGACACGAGAACGGCGCGGCCGCCTCGATCCCGATTGTTGCACATTATTCTAACTTAACACTGAGTCTACCTTGATCTGAGTCAACTTTTTTCAGGGCGCGGCAAACCGCCGCATACAAACAGGATGGATAATTTGAAGGCCGTTGACCAAAGCAGATTCCCACTCAGAATAGTCGGCCACCGCGGAGCGTCACGTCAATCGCGGGAGAACACCCTGCCCGCATTGGAGCAAGCGGCCCGGTGCGGCGCCCATGGTGTCGAGTTGGATGTTCAGTACACGCGCCTCGGCGAACCACTGGTCTTCCACGACGCCGATCTATGGCGCATGGCGGGCCGGCCGGAACGGATACGGGATCTGTGCTCCACGGAGATCCGCGACTTGGTCGCCGCAGAAGCGCCTCGACATCCGAAATACCGCGACGAGAGCACACACGTGCCCGACTTGGTCGAAGCCGTTGAAACCCTAAGCCACTACGACATCGAAGTCTTCGTTGAGATCAAGGACGACGGCCTGAACGCCGGCAACATTGAAGACTGGGTGGCGGCCACCGTAGATGCCTGCCGCCCGCTGAAAGACCGCAGCACGATCATCAGCTTCAGCCAGCCGGTTCTGCGCGCCGCCCGGCTGGCGGAGGCGCCCCGCATCGGCTGGATACTCAAACGGTGGAGCGACCAAAACCGGGGTATCGCCGCCCAACTTCAGCCGAATTTACTGATCGCCTCGAAGAGAATACTGCCCCGCTCTCCGGCACCTCTCTGGCCCGGCCGATGGCAGTGGATGGTCTATGAGGTCAACGATGCCCGCCGGGCGCGGCTGCTACATGCCCGTGGGGCGGACTACGTGGAGACGAACGACCCGGTATCGCTGCTCCGCGAACTGGAGCACCCGGAACGCCCATAGAGAGAGCAATGCCGCCGCGCGGCCGGAGGGGCGAGCGCACCTGAACAAACAGTGCGCCCCCTCCAGCCCCGCGGCACGCCCCGCCGACTTAAGCGGCGGAGCCGGCCTTACGGCGTCCCGTGGTGGATATCCCCTGACGGCTGGCCACCTCCCGAACACCGGGATCGTGGGCCAAGCGGTCGAGGGTGATACCGTCGAGAAACTCGTAAATCTGTCGGCTGAGATCCATCCAGAGATCGTGAGTGAGACAACGCTCGCCGTCATGGCAGTCCGCACCGCCCTTGCAGCGCGTAGCGTCGACATTCTCATCCACCGCCGTGATGATGTTCGCCACCGTGATCTCGTTGGCTGGCTTGGCCAACCTGTACCCGCCGCCGGGACCACGCACCCCGGAGACCAACCCGCTGCGCCGCAAGCGGGCAAAGAGCTGTTCCAGGTATGAGAGCGAAATGCCCTGAGCACCGGAGATCTCGGCAAGGGTCACCGGGCCCTGGTCCGCATGCAGCGCCAGGTCCATCATAGCGGTGACTGCGTACCGCCCCTTCGTTGACAGCCTCATCGCAACAGCCTTCCCGGTTGAGTTAAGTTCAGACCGCGTCGCGCACTCGGACCGCACTCGACACGGTTCGTGAAATACATCTTATATGAGAATCCATCCCATGAACCACCCCGCTCCATTACCCTCCAGCTTATAGACCATTTTTACCCTATTGGTCAAGAGGGTTTAACGGAGACGTGGGGTTCCGCCGGTGATGAAGAGCCAAAACCGTGCCCTTCACCAAGGCAGAAGCGAAGCCACCGGTTGAGAAAACGGTTGGCAGCCCACCGGCGGCCCAAGTCCGTCTCTCCCCGTGCGACGAGCGCACCCGGAAGGCTGTACGCCTCGGCCGCTCGCGCATCGTGGTACACGCGCACAGCGAGATCGGGCAGCGACTCCTCGCTCCCACCGTCCCCGTCGCCAAAGCGATGAGTCAGCGAAAAGGTGGTGGTGTAAGGGCCGCGGTCGAGCACCCGCAGGTGCAGCGCCACACCGTCCCGCGCCACCGAGACATCCCGCGCCGCGACACACCCGCCGGCCGGGATCAAACGCCGCATATAGAGGTAGTTGATCTCATACAGATCCATCAGCGCCGCGAAGCTGCGCGGCGGCGCATCCAGAGCCAGAGGGTCTTGGCGGGCAGTGTTTACCATGGGCGCAAGCATACCAACGTTGGAGTTCCAAGTTGCAAGAGGCAAGAGGCAAGTGGCAAGTGGCAAGAGGCAAGAGGCAAGAGGCAAGAGGACAGTCTTGCCACTTGCCACTTGCCTCTTGCAACTTACCTCTTTCAATACACCCGCCTGGCCAGCCCACGTTGATGGATCAAAGTGGAGGCGATCTCCTCGATGGACATAGTGGTGATATCCATGTACGGAATCCGCTCCCGGCGGAAGAGTGTCTCGGCCCGAGCCACCTCATACTCGCACTGGCGCAACTCCGCGTATCGGCTTTTGGGCCGGCGTTCGGTGCGAATCTGATGGAGGCGGTCCGGGTCGATCGTCATGCCCTGGAGTTTGTCCCGGACGCGGGCCAACCCGGTCGGCAGCCGCCCCTCCACCAATTCATCAGCGGTCAACGGGTAATTGGCGGCGTAGATTCCGTACTGGAGCGCGAAATAGAGCGAAACCGGGGTCTTGCCGCTGCGCGAGACCCCCACGAGAACGACATCCGCCCGCGTATAACTGCGCGTTGTCACGCCATCGTCGTGGTTGAGGGCGAAGTTCATCGCGTCGACTCGCACGTCGTACGTGCTACCATGCGGCCTCCCATGGGAACGCCCGATGACGTGGCTGGAGATCGCCTTCAACTCCTCTTCCAGCGGACCTATGAAGGTATCGAAGAAATCGAAGACCACAACGCCGTCGTCCCGGCGCATGACCTCCCGAACCTCGGGCTGGACAATGGTCGAGAAGACAATGGCGCGCGTGCCGCCGGCTTCAGCGCGGATCCGCCGCAGGGCTTCTTCCGCACGCGCCACCGAGTCGACGAAAGGGATGGTGGTCTGTTCTATCTCCACGTCGAACTGGGTCATCAGTGAGTGACCCAGGGCCTCAGCCGTAATGCCCGTCCGGTCGGAGATGAAATAGATGTATCGCCGTTCGCCCATAACTCTTCCGTCCTTTACCCTACCGGGGAGCGGGCCATGGTAGACGATCGCGCGAGGCGCGGCATACCGAGGAACGGCCGCCGGACACCGCAACGTTTCAGGGGGACATGACCTTGCAAGAGTATGTAATCGAGTTCGACGCCCTGGGCATGGGCGATGTGGAGCGGGTAGGCGGTAAGAACGCCTCCCTGGGCGAGATGATTAGCAACCTGGCCTCCGCCGGGGTCCGCGTCCCCGGGGGCTTCGCCACCACCGCTCAGGCGTATTGGGACTTCCTCGACGCCGGCGGCCTGCGGGAGCGGATTCAGGAAGAACTGCGCCACCTCGACGTGGAGGACGTGGAGCAGTTGGCCGCCACCGGCGCCCGCATCCGCGGGATGATCCTCGAGACCCCATTCCCCGACTCACTCGATTCCGTCATCCGCACCGCTTACGAGAA
>SKJZ01000139.1 GCA_007121755.1 Halorhodospira sp.
CGGCCTGGGTGGCGGCGATCACGTCCCGCCGGCCGTCGTACCACCAGTTCATCTCCAGTTGAAAGATGCGCCCGGTGCTCGGGATGAACTGCCAGATGCCGGCCGCTCGGCCGTGCGAGTAGGCGAACGGCCGGAAGGCGCTCTCTACTACCGGCACCAGAACCAACTCCGTGGGCAGCCCGCGGGCCTCGATCTCCTCCAGAATGTAGTAGAGGAACGGCTCGGCACGTTTGGCCACGGCCCGGAAGTACGCCTCCTCACCGGAGAAGATGGCGACTTGGCGGTCGATGCGCTCGTGGTGGGTGTACTCGAATCGGTAGCCGCGCTGGATGCGCGCCCAGACGTCCATGGGATAGTCCGGAACGGTCCGGCTGTAATGGCCCGGCTCGTAGTCGTAAGCGGGCGGGGTTAGGGCCTCGACACGGGTGGCTAGCAACGTATGGAGCCACTCCGCGTCCAGTTCGGTGATCCATGCCGGATGCCGCTCCGGTGCCTCGTCACGGACATCCGCTGTTTGCTCTTGCTCCCGGTCAGTGTCAGCGTCTTTCCCCAAGCCCGGCTGAAGATCCAGCGTGGAACAGGCGGTGAGAGAAAGCCCGGCGACTACCACGGACAGCATCCACTTGGCTTGCACGGTCTATGCTCCTGAATCTTGTTCTCAACGGACCGGGCGACAGGCCCTGTCCGGTCTTTTTATCCCTGACTATCCTTCCACGCCCGTAGCGTGGCGAAGATGTCTGCTTCGCTGTCCAGCGACCGCCCCGCCCACCGTTGCGCCGCTTCGGCCACCTCGGCGACACCGGTGCGGAAATACGGATTAGTCGCCAACTCCTCCGCTAGGGTGCTCGGCAAGGTGGACTCGCCTTCCCGGCGCTGGCGACGGGCGGTCTCGAGCCTGCGGTACAGCGCATCGTTGCCCGGTTCAACGTGGTGCGCGAACTCCAAATTCCTGACGGTGTATTCGTGGCCACAGCAGATACGGGTCTCGGCCGGCAGTGCCGCGAGGCGGCTCAGAGAGTCGTGCATCTGGCCCGCGGTGCCTTCGAACAGCCGTCCACACCCCCCCGCGAATAATGTATCGCCGCTGAACAGGACGCCGTGCCCGTAGTAGGCGATATGGCCGGCGGTATGGCCGGGAACCTCCAGCACCGCGAACCGCGCATCGAGCGCAGTGATTTCGACCGTGTCGCCATCACCTACCGGTCGGTTAACCCCCGGCACCCTCTCTTTCGCCGGTCCGTACACCGGAATGTCCAAGCCGTCCAGAAGCTCCTCCAGCCCCCCCACATGGTCGTGGTGATGGTGGGTGATGAGCACGCCTTCCAATTCCAACCCGTGCCGGTCGAGAAAGGCGATGACCGGCGCCGCCTCGCCCGGATCGACCACCACCGCCCGGCCGCCACCCTCGGCGGCCCAGATGTAATTGTCATAGAGCGCGGGGATGGCATGGATGGTGTCCATGAGGGCGAATCCTACCGTCTCAAGGCTGGCCCGCAAAGCCCTATTGAGGATTACCGTTACGCGCGGCTACGCGCGGCAGCGCCCCGCGTGTAGTCCGGGGCGGGGCCGGCGGTTATCATTGGGGGCTTTGAGTTCCGCCCGTTCGTCCATCCGGGCGCGCCCTTCGGGCCTAAGGAGAAGACCGATGTCCGACGATTCGCGGCCCTGGGTGGAGGCCTTTACCGATGGTGCCTGCCGGGGCAACCCCGGACCCGGCGGTTGGGGCGTGCTGCTTCGTTACCGCGGTCACGAAAAGGAACTGTACGGCGGCGAGGCCCGGACCACGAACAACCGGATGGAGTTGACCGCGGCGATCCGGGCGCTGGAGGCCCTCGACCGGCCTTGCCGGGTCGCCATCACCACCGACTCGCAGTATGTGCGGAAAGGTATCACCGAGTGGATAGACGGCTGGAAGCGGCGGGGTTGGCGAACCGCTTCACGCAAGCCGGTGCTCAATCAGGATCTGTGGATGCGGCTGGACGAACTCGCGCAACGGCACAGCGTGGAGTGGCACTGGGTGCGGGGCCACACCGGCCACGCTGAGAACGAGCGCGCCGATGCGCTGGCCAATCGCGGCATCGACGAACTGGAGGTCACATGAGCGGGCGTCAAGTCGTTCTGGATACCGAAACGACCGGCATGGAGCCGGCCCAAGGCCACCGGATTATCGAGATCGGGTGTGTCGAGGTGGTCGCGCGGCGGGTGACCGAGGACACCTTCCACCGCTATCTCAACCCGGAGCGTCCGGTGGACGAGGGAGCACAAAGCGTGCACGGCCTCAGCGACGCCTTCCTGGCCGACAAGCCCCGCTTCGAGGAGGTCGCTAAAATCTTCGTCGATTACATCCGCGGGGCGGAGCTGATTATCCACAACGCCCCGTTCGATGTCGGCTTTATCGACCACGAATTGCGCCAACTCGGGCCGGCGTGGGGGCGGCTGGAGGACTACTGCACCGTTACCGACACCCTGGTGTTGGCCCGACGGCTCCATCCGGGGCAGCGGTGCAGCCTCGACGCCCTATGCAAGCGGTACGGCGTCGACGGCTCCCGGCGTGAGTTACACGGCGCGTTGCTGGACGCCGAACTCCTGGCCGATGTCTATCTGGCGATGACCGGGGGACAGGCGGCCCTCTCCCTCGGTGGTGACGCCGGCGACGGCACCGCCGGCGACCCGAAACGCATCCGCCGCCTGCCGGCGGATCGCCCCCGCCTCCGGGTGCCCGAACCGGACGAGGAAGAGCGGGCCGCCCACCAGCGCTTCATGGCGAAGCTCTCCCGCGCATGATGGGATATCGGCCTTTCGAGATTCCCTCAATATAAGTGAAACGTTATAGGGCCTCGGGATTCCCCTCCCGTATCGTGAACGCCATGCTGTACTTGCCGTCCTCCACATCCCACATCCGGTAGACCCCGTCAGCGGCCTCACGCACCTCGTAACACTTGCGCATCCCCCGGCGGGTATGGCGGTACTGGTTGCAGAACAGTCCCTCGTCGGTCACCTGCCAGCGCCCGGTGTCGGTATTGCCGTCCAGGTTCCGGATGGTCAGATCGCCATCCGCTTCCAGATGGATCACAAAGTCGCGGATCGGCTCATCCCGAAAGCGTTCAAGCAGCGTCTCCGCGTAAAGGGTGTTCCCGGCGAAGAGGGCGTGTATCTCCTCGGCTTCCAGCGCGGTAGCGTCGGACGGGGTTTGCGCGGCGGCGGCGCCCGGCAGCCAAGCGGCCAGCAATAGCGCAAGCAGGCGGTCTCTCATGAGTATTCCTCCAATGGATCAGGGAGATCGGTGTTGGACCGGCAATGAGACCGGATGTTACCGATTTACCCTACAAATCGCGTGTGGCGAAGTACCGCCCCGGTTGCCCTCTATTAATCCTGTATACAGATTGCATGATTTTTTCCCCATCGGTAAGCTTGGTTGTTTAGGGAAGATACCTTGTCTGTGATGGGGATTACTGTCATCCGGCGTTACGCCGATGCAGGCGGCGCGTGGATCATCCATTAAATATAATGAGGAGAGAAGGTATATGAAAAAAGTACTATTGGCGGCGTTGACGGGGATGATGATGTTGGCGTTGGCGCCGGCAACCAGCCTTGCTTCGGACAACTACTGGTCCGATTGGGAGAAGACCGTCCGGTTGGGTAGTTTCCCGGGGTGTGGCGTCGATCCGCGGGGTGTGACGCCCGACCGGATCCTGGCGGATACGGTGCGCATCTATTGCAGCGTCGCCTCCGGCAGCTCTTACCAGGGTTATGTGAACCCGGCGGTCTACGATATCTACCAGGCGAAGGGGACCGACTATCCGGATGGCCGGACGGCGATTCTGGAGCTGACCGACATCGGGGTTGCGTTCACCACGGACCACCAGGACGGGGAGCCGATTTACGACGTTCTCCTGATGGAGACCGAGGAGTCGATCGCGTCGGATGAGGACGGCCATCCGTTGAACCCGGAGACCTGCGCAAGCTGCCACGCCGGCTACAACAATGCCTGCGTGAACCGCGGATATCTCTGCGGCAACCGGTAACAGCGCCGTAACGGCAAGGCTGTAACCTCTGCCTCGGGGTGGAAACGCCCCGGGGTTTTTTATGGCCCCTTCTGCACGTTGATCTCATCGCGCACCCAGTCAAACCCGATTCTCTCTTGCTCCAAGCGCAACCGCTTGGCGTATTCATCGTTGCACAGCGCTTGAAACAGGCTCGATTCGTCGGGCGTCAGGCGTGTCAATTCGCCGGTAAAACGGCGGTCCGCGGGCTCCTCACCCCACATGGTCCGATGCGCTTCCAGTGTCCCGCGGTCCATAAGGAGTGAGTCGGCGTGCGGCAGATGGGCGCGCAGCCGGTCGAGGATGGCGAAGCCGTGGGTGTCGATGTCGCCCCAGTAGTGGATCTCGGCGCGCTGCAACCACGGCAGCCGTCCCAGGTGCTCCAGGGCGTAGCCGAGGCCGAAGATGACGGCGGCCTGTTCCACCTCGGGGAAGGCGAGGCCGTTGACTTCGTTTTCGGTGATGAAGACCCGCTCCAGAGGTGGTTCCCAC
>SKJZ01000263.1 GCA_007121755.1 Halorhodospira sp.
CTTTCACGCCGACGACTTCACGGCCGCCGCCGGCGAGTTCGAAGAGGTACTGCGGCGCATGCCGGACCACCACTCATCGATCCTCTTCGCCGGCTTGGCCCACTTCGGCCGTGGCTCCGCGGCACTGGCCGAATCCCACCTCGAAACGTTTCTCCGGCACTATCCCGGCTTCCCGCCCGCGGTAAGGGTGTTGGCCGCATTGCGGGAGGACCGCGGCGCCACGGCCGATGCCGAAAGATTGTTGCAGGGCCTCATCGAGGCCAACCCCGACGACTTGACGTCGATGCACCAACTGGCCCGCCTCGAAGTGGCCGAGGGCCGGCTCGATAAGGCCTTGCCACGCCTGGTGGCGTGGGGCCAAGGCCGGCCGCAATCGGTCAAGGGCCGCCTAACCATGGCCCGCGCCTACCTGGTTGATGGCGAGACTGAACTCGCTGTCGAACAGCTGCATAAGGCTCGGGAGATGGCGCCCGACGCCCTTGAGCCGAGGGTTACGTTGATCGCCCACTACTTGGAACGCGGCCTCTATCAGGAGGCGCTGGAAGAAGCCCAAGCCCTGCTGGATCGCCATCCCGATAAGGCCGTCGCCCACAACCTCGCCGGCACGGCGCTGCTCGGACTGGAACGCCCCGACGACGCCCGGACCGCCTTCGAGGCTGCACTGCAACGCGCCCCGGGCGATTTTCTCGCCACCCGCAACCTGGCGGTGATCGCAATGGTTCAGGGCGATACAGCCACGGCCCGCCAACACTTCGAGACCGCCCTGGAAGCCCGCGCCGACGACCTCGATCTGCTCATGGAACTGGCTCGCTGCGAGGCGGAGATGGGCCACGAAGAACGCGCCGGGGAACTGCTCAACCACGCGAAGGAAGCACACCCCGAGGCACTGCGCCCGCGCTTGGTACTCGCCCGCCACCGCATGGACGCCGGCAAGCCACGGGAGGCCCTCACCCTCCTTGAGCCGCTAGGCGAGAAGCACGATACCAGCCCTGCGTGGCTGGAGCTCACCGCCCGAGGCCACTTAGCGGCGGGGCAGAACGCGCGCGCCACCCGCCTCCTTAAGTCGCTGTTGGAACAACGCCCGGACGACGCCCAAACCCACTGGCTGCTGGGCTCGGCCCTGTTGGCCGACAACCGTTACTCCGAAGCCGCGTACCACTTCGAGACGGTAACCGAGAGCCATCCCGAAATGGCCGTGGTCCACAACAGTCTCGCCTACGCCCGCCACCGGCTCGGCGAGGAGCGGGCCGAAGCGGACGCCCGCAAGGCGCTGCGTTTGGAGCCAAACAATCCGCACTTCCAGGACACCCTGGGAACGATCCTGTTGGAACGCGGCGAGTTGGAAGAGGCGGCAAAGCACCTGCAACACGCCCAGCGAGCACGGCCGGATGCGGCACCGGTCCGGTATCGTTACGCCGAAGCCCTGGCGCGGCTGGGACGGCGCGACGAAGCCCGGCGCCACCTCGAATCCATTATGGACGACAGCAGAACGCCCTCCGGCATCCACGCCGAGGCCCGGACACTGCTGGAGGAACTCGACCGGTAGGGAACCGCGAAATAACTGCGGGCATGTTTCATCAACCTGTAACACAATTGCTATGTAATCGCCGGCGTCAGGTAACCGGAATGAGGCCATGGCTACGACTGTGTTGCTGGTTGAAGACGACGCCGCCATCTGCGAGATGCTCCGCCCGCCGCTACGCAAAGCCGGGTTCGACGTCTTGGAAGCTGGTGAGGTAGGCCAAGCCCGAACCATCGTCCTCGAGCAACCGCCCGACCTCATCCTGCTCGACTGGATGCTCCCCGATGTCAGCGGCATCGATTGGGCCCGCACCCTGAAACAGGAGCCCCTAACCAAAGAGATCCCGATTATCATGCTCACTGCGCGGGGCGAAGAGGAGGACCGGGTCAAGGGGCTCGATGTCGGCGCCGACGACTACGTAACCAAGCCCTTTTCGCCCCGCGAATTGGTAGCCCGCATGAAGGCGGTGCTTCGCCGCACCACCCCCCACGCCAGCGAAGAGGCGGTTGAAGTGGAGGGGCTGCGCCTCGATCCAGTGAGCCACCGGGTCACCGGGCACGGACAGCCGATCAGGATCGGACCGACCGAATACAATCTGCTCCTCTTTCTGATAACCCACCCGGATCGGGTCTTTACCCGGGGGCAATTGCTCGACCGGGTATGGGGTACCAATGTCTACATCGAGGAGCGCACCGTCGACGCCCACATCCGCCGCCTGCGCAAGACGTTGGAGCCGACCGGCCACGACCACCTGGTACAGACTGTCCGTGGGGCCGGCTACCGCTTCTCGACAGAGCTATAGCCGCCGGAGCACGGAGGGATCGCGTGCCGCCAATGAACCCCTGGCCCCGCCTGCTGCGGCTCTACGCCGTCCTCGCGCTGCCTATCCTACTGGCCGGATGGCTCGGCGGCCGCCTTTTGGAGGTCGCACTGGCGGCGGCGCTGGCGGCGGCGGCCTGGCACTTTTACAACGTGGCACGGATGGAACGCTGGCTGCGCCTTGAGCGCAAGCTCGACCCACCCCTCTCCCGCGGCCTGTGGGGCGAGGTCTTCGATGGGCTCTACCGCCAGCGCAAGCGCCAGCGGGGGCGTCAGAAGAAGCTGCGCCAACTGCTGCGCCGTTACCGCGATTCGGCCAAGGCGATGCCCGACGCCACCGTCGTCTTACGCCGGGACTACCGCGTGGAGTGGTGGAACGATGCCGCCAGCACCCTCCTCGGGCTGAGCTGGCCGACGGATGAGGGGCAGCGGATTACCAATATCTACCGCCACCCCGAGTTCGTCGCGTTCATGGAACGACCGGAACGAAGCCACGGCACCGCCACCCTGCCGTCGCCGGTTAATGAGCACCTGCACTTGGAGATCCGGCTGGTGCCTTACGGGGAGAAGCAGTACCTGCTATTGGCGCGGGACGTGACCCACTTGGTGCATCTGGAGACCATGCGCCGTGACTTCGTTGCCAACGTCTCCCATGAGTTGCGCACCCCACTGACCGTCATCTACGGCGTGTCCGAGACCCTGGAAGACGAACTGGGGGATCACCCGGAACTGACCGACTCGGTTCACCTGCTGCAGGAGCAGGCCCAGCGGATGAAGCTGCTGGTGGATGATCTGCTGCTGCTCTCCCGGTTGGAGACGGCGGCGGAACCGGATTTTGGCGAGCGGGTGGAGGTGGTCCGGCTGCTGGAGCAGTTGGTGGAAGAGGGGCGCGTGCTCTCCGGCGAGGCGGGCCACACGCTCTCTCTGGAGGCCGAGCCGGGGTGGTGTTTGGCCGGCTCCGAGGGGGAGTTGCGCAGCGCCTTCGCCAACCTGATCGGCAACGCCGTCAAGTACACCCCGCCGGGGGGGCGGATCGCGGTGCGCTGGCGGGTGGATGAAGCGGGCGGCCACTGCGAGGTGGCCGACGACGGCCCCGGGATTGCGGGCCACCACCTGCCCCGGCTCACCGAGCGCTTCTACCGGATCGATGACGGCCGCACCGCCGGGCGGGGCGGAACCGGACTCGGCCTGGCTATTGTGAAGCATGTCATGGTTCGCCACGGAGGGGAGTTGGTCATTCAGAGTGCCTTGGGCCGCGGTAGCACATTCCGTTGCCGTTTTCCCCGGGAGCGGCTCTTTGCCGCCACTGTCACCGATCCGTCACGGAACCATCAACACGGTGTAAGCGGACCCCCCGATACTCGCCGCCAAGGACCCGCCGAGACCGGCGGTCCTCCAACCGCAAGCCACTGATGGAGTCTTTATCCATGTTTATGCGACAACAGATCATCAGCCTGACCGCCGCCGGCGCCCTTGCCGTCAGCGGAGTGTTGGGCGCCGCCGAGGTCGACCCGAACCTGAAGCCCTACGAGCGGGTCAGCGGCATCTCCGGCAACCTGACCAGCATCGGCTCCGACACCCTCAACAACCTGATGGCGCTGTGGGCCGAGGAGTTCCAGGGCTTCTACCCTAACGTCAACATCCAGATCCAGGGGGCCGGCACCTCCACGGCGCCGCCGGCGCTGGTGGAAGGCACCGCCAACTTCGGCCCGATGAGCCGGATGCCGCGGGACAGCGAACAGGCCGCCTTCGAGCAGCGCCACGGCTACCCGATGACCATGGTGCCGGTGGCCATCGACACCATCGCGGTCTTCGTCAACCGCGACAACCCGATCGAGGGGCTGACCATCGCCCAGGTGGACGCGATCTTCTCCGCCACGCGGCGGTGCGGTTACCACGAGGACGTCACCCGTTGGGGCCAGGTGGGGCTGACCGGGGGATGGGCCAACCGCGACTTCACCCTCTACAGCCGCAACGCCGTCTCCGGCACCTACGGCTTCTTCCGCCAGCACGCGCTGTGCGACGGCGACTTCAGGGACACCATCAATGAGCAGCCCGGTTCCGCCTCGGTGGTCCAGGGGGTGGCGGAGTCGTTGAACGGTATCGGCTACTCCGGCATCGGCTACTCCACTTCCGGGGTCCGCGTTGTCGCGGTAGGCAAAGAGGA
>SKJZ01000279.1 GCA_007121755.1 Halorhodospira sp.
CCAGCAACTTGGCTCCCGCCTTTTTGGAGCGCTTGCCGCTGCGGCAGATGAGGACCACCGGCACGCAGTCGTCGCCACTCCCTTCACAGAACGCGCCGCCGAGCAGCAGCTTACGGACGTCAGTGACGAAGTGGGGGTTCTCGACCCAGTCCGGCTCGTCGATCCACGGAATGTGGACGGCGCCCACCGGATGGCCGACGAAGAGGAACTCCATGGTGGACCGGACATCCACCAGGACGGCCTTGGGATTGTCTTCCAGCAGTTGATGGGCCTCCGGCGCCGTCAGGCCGACCAAGTCGGGGTGATCGTCAGACATGGCACGACTCCACCTTGCTAGGTTTCCAGGACCCGGGGCAACAGGGTGACGAAATTGCAGGGGCGGGTGCGAATATCGAGT
The DNA here is from genome assembly GCA_007121755.1 of Halorhodospira sp. Lineage (GTDB taxonomy): Bacteria > Pseudomonadota > Gammaproteobacteria > Nitrococcales > Halorhodospiraceae > SKYL01. Next base: position 398 of record SKJZ01000279.1, read on the forward strand.
TGGCTCGCCAGGATTCGGTCCCATGCGGTGGCGCACGCTCCGGTGGAACCGGGCAGGGCGAAGATCAGCGTCCCGTTGGCGATGCCGGCCACCGCCCGGGACTGAATCGTCGCCATGCCGATCTCCTCGTAGGAGACGTGCCGGAACATCTCGCCGAACCCCTCGATTTCGCGGTCGAAGAGGATTCGCACCGCCTCAGGGGTGATATCCCGCCCGGTGACGCCGGTGCCGCCGGTAACCACGACCGCCTCCACCGCCGCGTCGGCGATCCAGCGGGAGACCGCGGCGCGGATCTGGTAGCGATCGTCGGTGACGATCTCCTGTCCGGCCAGCCGATGCCCCGCCGCGGTCAACCGCTCCACCAGGAGCCGCCCCGACTTGTCCGTGGCCAGGGTCCGCGTATCGGATACCGTCAATACCGCGATACCGACCGGGCGGAACTCATTAACGCTCTCCGGCATGATCCACACTCCTTCCAGGGGTTGCCACCACTCTACCAGAGGGCGCCCCCAAAAACCGTCCGGGCCGCGCCCCACCCGCGGGCGGCCGGACGCGACACAAGCATCGGGGCGGATCAAAAATCGTGGCGGAGCCCGAACGCTATGCCCCAGGGATCCTCGCCGGTCACCGTCGCAACATCGGCGCCGCGCCCGCCGTGGGAGATCCGGAACGCCGCATTGTCGTCGTTATCGGCGGCGGCCACGCTGCCGTAGACACGCGTCTCCGGCGTCACCCGGTACTCCGCCCCCAAGGCGAACAGATCGGCCCCGGTGTCGTCAGCGTCCGTTTCGGACTTGGCCCGAAAGGCTTGGCCTTGGATGGTCAAATCGCCGGCCCGGTAGCCGGCCCCGCCGCCGAAGACAGTCCGGTCAGCCCCCTTCTCTCCCCGCTGATTCTTCGCGCGTTGCGCCAGAACAGTGAACGCCCAGCGACCGAGGCTCGCCTTGGCGCCCAGACGCGATACACGGGGGGCACCTTCACCGGCGGAATCTTCCGCATCCTTATCGTGGCGCTGATGCCCAGCAATGAGCCGCACCGGACCGGCCGTATAGCTGAGCGACCCGCTCCAGGCGGCGTTGGCGGAGTCGGTCGTGCCGCCGCCGCTCCCGGCTTCCGTGGTGTACTGCAGGGCCGCCTGCAAGCCCGCCGCCATTGGCGAGAGGTAGAGCAGACTGTTCTTGAAGCGCGTGTCGTAGTCGAATGCCCTGTCGCCGGGATCGCCGTCGGCGGCGTCGGACCTGAAAACGTTCCGAGTATCGCCCAAGGACTCGCTGAACGACATATCGACCGCGCTGCGAAGCATCTTCAGCGGCGTATCGTGCTGGCCCAAACGCACTTCACCCCAACCACCGCGGAGCCCCAAATAGCTGTTGCGGCTGGCCCACTCTGAACCGCCCCGGTCGATATCCACGCCTTGCTCGACCTGCCACACCAGCTCAAGGCCGGGCTGAAGCCCTTGCCCGCCCCGCAAGCCGATGCGGCTGGAGTTGCTGGCGAAGTTCACCGCCCCGTCGTCACCGTCATTGAGGTAATCGGCGGAGACGTTGACCCGTCCGTACAGATCCCAGTGCGGTTGGTCCGCGGCGGCCGGCATCGTCAGCAACCACCACGCGGCGGCGATGAGAACCGGGCCGCGAGCCGCTACTACTCGTAATCTACGGCTCGGGTTAATCTTGTTCGCTCCCATCTCTCAACTCCCTGGAAGAGGGTGGCGGCACCATCCCGCTCGGCCGCCGGTGGTAAAAAACCGCCCCGTGGGCGTGGGCGGTTTTTTACCACAACGCTCCCGTCGGAACGATAACCTTTTAGGGCGAAGCGTCTTGGCAGGGTATAAAATCGGACGGTAACCTTGATTGATCGGTGGAGCGGAACATGGGGCGTTTTCTGAAGTGGCTGGCGATTGCCGTAACGGCTCTGATTCTGCTCTTGGCTGTCACCGCGGCTGCTCTGTTCATCCTGATCGATCCGAACGACTATCGCGACGACATCGCCGTGTTGGTGGAAGAGCGGACCGGCCGCGACCTGCACATCGAGGGGGACATCCGGCTCTCGGTCTTCCCGTGGCTCGGCATCGAACTCGGGCGGGTCACGCTGTCCGACGCCGCGGGTTTTTATGACGCGCCTTTCGTCGAGATCGGCGGGGTTCAGGCGGCCGTCCGACTCTGGCCGTTGCTTACCGGAAACATCGAAACCCGGCTAGTGGCCGTTGACGAACCGGTGGTCCGTCTCATGGTCGACGAGGAAGGCCGCGCCAATTGGGAAGAGTTGTTGGAGCGGTTGGCGGCGGAGCCACGCGACGAGGACGAAGAGCGCCCCCCCAAGCCGGCCGGAGAGTTGCCGGAGATCCTCCAGGAGGCGGTGGTGGCCGGCATTCGGATACGCGGGGGCGCGCTGCATTGGCGGGACAACTCGACGGGAACCTCCCTCCGTGTCGAGCCGTTCAACCTTGATGCCGATAGCATTCGTCTCGGCGCCCCGATCAGCGTGCGGGCGGACCTGCGGGCCGCCGGAGAGGGATTACCCGACGTCACAGCCGAAATGGACGCCGACGTGGAGCTTGATCGGCAGATGGAGAGGCTGCGTGTACACCGTTTGGAACTTTCCGCCGAGGGCCACGGGGAAGCGATCCCTGGAGGCCGGCAGGCGGCGCGCCTCTCCGGCCGGGGGGAGATTCACCTCGGCGATATCGTCACCGTCGCCTGGCCTCACTTGGAGGTTCACGCCGCGGGCGTGACCCTCTCTGCTGAAGCGGACGTTGTTCTCGGCGAGGAGATCACCGCGGAAGCGGCGTGGCGCCTGGAACCGTTTAACCTAAAGACGACGCTGGGGTTGCTCGATTTCACTGTGCCGGTGACCGATGACCCTGACGCCCTGACCCACCTGCGCGGTGAAGGGCGGTTACACATCGACGGGGAGCGCATGGAAGTAAGCGGTCTGGATGTGGAGCTGGACGAGAGCCGCTTGACCGGAAATTTCCTGCTCGAAGAGCCGGCGGGTCCGTCTATCGCCTTCGACCTGGAGCTGGACAAGATCGACGTCGACCGCTACCTCCCACCCGAGGAACCCGCCGCGCCACCAGCGGAACCCGGCGCCGAGGCCGGCGGCCTGCCCGATTTGGAGGCCATCGCTATCGATTTTCCGCTCGAACCGCTGCGCGAACTGAAACTTCAGGGCGCGCTGCGCATCGGGGAAGCCCGCGCCGCTGGACTGCGCGTTCGCTCTTTCGAGGCGGCGATGGCGGGAGCCGACGGCCGACTGCAGGCCGACCCGGTGCGCGCTGACCTTTACGAGGGCGCCATGAACGCGTCGCTGGCTCTTGACGCACGCGGCGACTGGCCGTACTTCCGCGTCGACTACCGCTTGCACGACGTCCGCTTCGCCCCGCTATTGGAGGATCTGCTCGAAGGCGACGCCCTGCTCGACGGAAGCGGCCGCTTCGAACTGCGCGGCGAAGGCGGGGGCGCCAACGTCCACGACCTGCTCCACGACTTCGGGGGCGATGCGGAACTACGTGTCTCGGAAGGTTCGATTCGGGGCCTCAATATCCCCCACCTGATGGGGACCGCCGTCGCAAGGGTGCGGGGCGAGCGGGTGCCGGAAGAACCGGCGGAAGGTGAGAGGACCGATTTCGCCGGCCTCTCGGCGACCATCCGCTTTCGGGACGGCGTCGCGCGGAATGATGACCTCTCAGTCGAGTCGCCGCTACTGCGCGTCACCGGCGAGGGCGAGGCCGACATCCTGCAGGAACTGGTGGACTACCGTCTCCGCGTCTCCCTGGTGGAGACCCTGGAAGGCCAGGACGGCAAGCCCGTGGAGGAACTGCGCGGCGTGACCATTCCTATCGACGTCACCGGCGACCTGCTGGCACCGTCGTTCCAGCTCGATCTGGCCGCCGCCCTCGGCGAGGAACGCATGAGGCAACTGCGCGAAGGCGAAGAGGCGATTCGGGAGCGGTTGGAACAGGAACGCCAAAGCCTCGAAGAGGAGCGCGAGCGCCTAGAGGAGGAAGCGCGGCAACGGGCCGAGGATGAGGCGCAAGAGCGGCTTGAGGAGCGGGCCAGGGATCTCGTGCCCCGCCTGCGGTGAGCC
>SKJZ01000104.1 GCA_007121755.1 Halorhodospira sp.
ACCGGCCCGCGCTTGAGCACGATCTTCAAGACCTCCGTGGCGGCCATCCCGGCGCAAAGTTCGCACGCCATCGGAGTGGAAGGCCCGCTCTGCCCCGCCAAGTCCACCCGCGACGGATCGACCAGATAACCCATCTGCAGACCCGCCGGCGCCAGCCCCAACATGAAGCGTAGTGCCTGCTCTTCCGGGGATTCCCCGGCCAACTGAAAGTAGTCGTCGAACGTGATGCCGTCCGGGGCGAAGGTCAGCAATGCCGCGCCCATACCGAGCGGCGCCGCGGTGACCGCCGGAATGCCCTGCCGCCGGCAGGCGGCGAAGACGTTTCGCCTGGCCTCGAAGACAAAGTAGTCGAGACCGTCGACGTAGACATCGGCTCCGTCGAGAAAGTCCGTGACGTTCTCGCTGTCGATCGCCGTGTCAAAGCCGTCGACGGAGAGCCCGGGGTTGATATCCAGGGCCATCCGCGCCAGCACCTCGGTCTTCCTCCGGCCCAGCGTGCTGGCAAAGGCCCCCGCTTGACGATTCATATTGTGCAACTCGAACCGATCAGGGTCCGCTATGCGAAAGCGTCCCACTCCGAGCCGGGCGAGGGTCAGCAGATGGCTCCCCCCCACGCCGCCGAGTCCGGCGATCGCCACCGTGGTCCGCCGCAGCGTCTTCAGCTCCCGCTCCGTGACCCACCCGACGGTGCGCATGAAGGCTCGATGGTAGTCGAAGGGTTGGTTCATCGGAGTGCCCTCTGGCCACCGGAGAGCAGGCGTCCTGAGTTGCCTGTTGACGCTCCAGTGCTTGATGCACGGCGGTCTGCAACGGCTGCAGACGGCTCTCTATATTGCATAGTGCATGTTCGGCATGGACGTAATACGCGGCCCTCGGACCGTGGTAGTCGATGACCGGCCCGATCCGGTTGAAGTGGATGCCTTGCCGCGCCAGGCGGCGGGCCAGCGGCGGCTGCATCATCGCGAAGGCGTGTTTGAGCCCGGTGAGGGCGACCATGGAGTCGGCGGCGAAAAAGAGCGCCGTCGCCAGCAGCGGGTAGGTGCGGTGTTCCTCCGGCGAGAAAATTAGTGTGTTGACGTCCCCCACGGGGCTCTTGGTTTCGCCGATGCGTCTGCGGAAGGCCACCGGGATGGCCAGGCGCGAAATCTCGCAGCTCTCTTCACGTGGCAGTTTGGCAGGATGGAGCCAGGAGTGCTGCAGTCCGTGGCCGCAGAAGCGTTCGATCGGCAACTTCCGCGCCGGATTACCGGCCAGCGTATGCACCACGCGCACACAGCCGGCGACTGCCCCGCTGGCCCGGTGGCGGATGATGCAGTGGATCGATTGTTGGTCGTAGACGTCGCTTTCCAACCCGCCGGGGCAGTCTTCCTCCTTCTCGAAACCGAACTCCTGGCAGTAGACTTCGTAGCGGACCCGTTGGGCGGCCTTGATCTCATCCTCGGTTGCCCATATCGGTTCAAAGAACCGGCAAAAGGCTTCGGCCAGCACCGAATCGCTCATGAATCACCATTCCCCCGCGCGTAGAACTCCGCACTGTGATTGAGCGCGTCAGTGTCATTGATTCGCGGCGCCACTTCTATAGCACTGGTTCACACTTGATAAGTTTCTTTGATCGATTTCCGTGGACCGCCCTAACTGGTGGAGCCGGCGCGCTGCTCAGAGAGCTTGTGCGCTCCCCCAGCAGCCGCGCTGCCCTCTGTCCCGCTCCGTCTACGAAGCCTGGTGCGTTCGGATGGGCGCACGGGCGGGATACGGCACCGATGGTCTGTCGAGTTCCGAGAATAGAATATAGGGCTCGTTATTGCAGGGCGTAGTGCCGGCCACCGCAATCCGGTCTAGCGCCGATTGCAAACTTAGGCACGAAACCGCGTGGGGTATGCGTGCCCCGCGGTGTTGGCACGGCTTGCCGCAGGCCGAGATCGGAATGCCCATCTCGGTGACCAAGCGGGCCAGGGTAGGGCGCATCAGGCACGCCAGATCGTCGATGCCGTGTTGCAGGCAGTAGTAGCCGGCTGCCTGTAGCAGTTTGATCAGCACTTGCGGCGAGGCGCGCCGCCCGACCAAGCGGTCCAAGAGCGTGCCGTCGGGCCTGTTGCGCAAGGCCGAACCGGCGGCGGCGTCCCCTGGGGGCAGGCCGATGATGGCCAACCGGGATGCCTCGGCCACTAGGCCATCGGCGATGCGGCGCCGCATTTCCGGGTTCAGCTCGCAGAGGTGTTGGATCTGTAGCCCGTGGGGGCCGCGTAGGATTAACCGCATGGTAGCGACCCATCGCCCATCGTGACGGTTACGGACCAGAAAGTGGACCGACCGGGCGTCGTAAGCGTCGCGCTCCTCTTCATCGGGGAACTGTTCCGCCGGCTCGAAGCCGGTCTCCAGGCAAAAGGTGTTGTAGCGAATCCGGTAGTGCACGGCATGGCCCTCCCGGGTGTCGGCGAGGACCGGTTGGAAGTCGCGTCCAATCATGGCGGTTCCTGCTATTTATGGTAAGCGGAATAGGGTAGGGCTATGGAGTGACAATGACTCTGATTTGGTATGCAAATTAACTGCCATGCAAGATTAATCCGTTGAAAAATAAAAAGCTATGTAATTACCTTTTCCCTGCCGGGGGTCCGGTATCCAGTCCAACTGTAAAACAATCCGACAGTTTCCCGGACGGTTACTGTTCTGGTTGTGTAACGTCTTGTATACGAAGATAAAACAATATTGGTCCTGTGTACTGTGGATCTCGTTCTCGCTGCTAAAGTTTTCCCTATGTAAGGCGTTTACATATCTGCCGGGGGTAAGAGGGGATTGCAACGTGCGGTTTCTAACATATAGCGGTGTGGGGGGAGTCAATAATAGCCCGTTTACACGGAATTGGGCGTGCCGAATTAGTGTGTTTTTGCTGTTGGGCGTCCTGCTGCTTGTGGCCGGGGGATGCGCCCGCGACACCTTCCCCGACGCGCCGGCGACTGTCGAGAAGAGGGAGTTGGAGCAGTACGTAATCGGGGCGGGCGACGTCATTAACATCATGGTTTGGAACAATCCGGAACTCTCCATGAGCCTGCCGGTGCGCCCCGACGGGCAAGTCAGCACCCCGTTGGTGGAGGATGTGCGGGCCAGCGGACTGACGCCCACCGCGCTGGCCCGGAATATCGAGCGTGACTTGGAGAGGTATCTCCGGGATCCGGTGGTGACGGTCATCGTCACCCAATTCCGGGGGCCGTATCAGCGGCAGGTCCGGGTAATCGGCCAGGCGGCGCAGCCCCAGGCGCTGCAGTACCGCGAAGACATGACGGTGATGGACGTCGTGATCGCGGTCGGTGGCATCACCGAGTTCGCGGCCGGCAATCGCGCTTCCATCGTCCGGCGGGTGGACGGTGAGGAAGTACAGCTGCGCGTGCGCCTGGACGACCTGGTCAACGGCGGTGACATCTCCGCCAATGTGGACATGTTGCCGGGAGACATCCTGGTGATTCCGGAAAGCTTTTTCTGATGTGCCCGTCTTCGGTGAGGCGCCGCCCGCCGGCGGGCATGGGAGGTTATTGATCCGTGGAGCATATCTTTGAACAGGTGCTCATTCAGATGCGGGCGGTATGGCGCCGGCGCTGGATCATCCTGCCGGTCGCCTGGATGGTCGCCATCGCCGGTTGGGCGTGGACGTATCAACTGCCCGACGAGTACGAGTCGTCGGCGCGGGTCTATGTTGATACGCAGTCGCTGCTGGATGTGCTGCTGGGGGGCATGGCGGTGCGTCCCGATGCCGAACAGCGGGTCCGCATGGTCACCAATACCCTGATTACCCGCCCCAACATGGAGCAGGTGGCCCGCAACGCCGATCTGGAAGCGTTGCTACCGGGTCGCAGTCTCGACGCGATCATCGACGAGTTGGTGGGCGGAGTACAACTGCGGCGGGTGGGGCGTGAGGGCAGCTCGTATACGGTCGCCTATCAGCACCACCGGCCGGAGGTTGCCCACCGGGTCACCGAGGAACTGGTTACCTTCTTTATGGAGCAGGGGATCGGCGCCACCCGCACCGACTTGGCGGGCTCGCAGCGCTTTATCCAGCGCCAGTTGGAGTCTTATGAAGAGCGGCTCCGGGAAAAAGAGCGGGAGATCGAGGAATTCCGCCATGAACACGCGGGGTTGGTCTACGGCCGGGACGGGGCCTTCTATAACCGGTTGGCGTCCGCCGCCCAACAACTGGATGAGGCGGAGGTTGAACTGCGCGAGGCCAAACGGCAGCGGGACGCCCTCCAGGAGCGGTTGAACGAGGACCCCGAGACTGTCGGCGAGGCGCGGGAGACAGAGCGGGGGCGTGCGGACGTATTGGAGTTGAATGAGCGCATCGCGGCGTATGAAAGGCAGCTCGACGAGATGCTGCTGCGTTACGCCGATCAACACCCGGACGTGCGGGCCACCCGGCGCCTGCTCAGTGATCTCAAGGAAGAGCGTGATCGCCTCCATGCGGATGTTGGCGGGTCGGACGAAAGCATGGCCGGCGGCCTGTTGCAGCAGCAAGTCGGCTTGGCCCTGGCGGAGGCGCAGGTCCAGGTTTCCAAGCTGGAAGCGCGGGTGGAAGAGTTGCGGGAGCGCCACCAGCGTCTGGCCGATGCGGCCGATCAAATCCCGGAGATCGAATCCCAGTTTACCGAACTGACGCGCGACTACCAGATGCTCAAGGAGGGCTATGAACGGTTCCGCAGTACGCGGGAGCGGGCGGCCATCACCGGGGATGTCCAGGCGCAGACGGATACAGTGGACTTCCGTGTCATCGAACCGGCGCGCATGCCGAGCAGCCCCGTGGCCCCCCAGCGGCCGGCGTTGGCGTCCGCCGTCCTACTCCTCGGCCTGGTGGCCGGCACTGGCCTCGCCTTTCTCGTGGCGCAATTGCGCACCACGGTGACCACTACCCGAACGCTGACCGAATGGGCCGGCCGCCCCTGCCTGGGAAGCATCGCATTCATTACGACGCCGGCGCACCGGCGCCGGCACTGGATCGGCTTGGGCCTATACAGCGTGGCGGCGCTGGCGCTGTTCGGCGCTTACGGCGTCGTCGTCTACGTGTTCGCAACCGGATGATGGCGGTAATTCGATGAGCATCATAGAAAAAGCGTTAAGAAAGAACCGCGTCGCGGGGGCGGCGGGAAAGAGCGATCCCGGCGCCGGCTCTAGTCGCGGCGCCAGTCCATGGGCCCCGGAGATTCCGCCGGATCCGGCCCCGGAGATTCCGCCGGATCCGGACCCGGATCTGCCCGCCGAGATCCAGGAGCTGCGGCCAGAAGTCCTGCAACGGCACGGCCTCATCCTGCCGGGGGAGGAACGGAGCGGGTTGGCCGAGCAGTTCCGGTTGATCAAGCGGCCGTTGTTGGCGAATGCGTTCGGTGCGCCGCAACTGCGGGTGCGCAACGGCAACCTGATCATGGTAACCAGCTCCCTGCCCGGCGAGGGGAAGACCTTCAGCACCATCAATCTCGCCTTGAGCATCGCGATGGAGTTGGGGCGAACGGTGCTGTTGGTCGACGCCGATGTGGCGCACCCCCAGATCCCGAAATATCTGGAACTCGACGGCGACCACGGCGGGCTGACCGATCTGCTGACCGATCCCGGCGTGAGCATGCGGGACGTCCTCATTCGAACCAACATCGACAACCTCGCCATCCTGCCGGCGGGCAAGCCGTATCGGCGTTCCACCGAGCTGTTGGCCAGCGAGCGCATGAGTGAATTGCTCGACGAAATGGCCCGGCGCTACTCCGACCGCGTGATCCTTTTCGATTCGCCGCCGTTGCTGGCGGCCAGCGAGCCGACCGTTCTCGCCACGCATATGGGCCAAGTGGTGTTGGTAGTGGAGGCGGAGCGTACGCCCAAGGGCGCGCTGGAGCGCTCCCTCGATCTGGTCGCCGGGTGCGAGGTGGTGATGACCATCCTGAACAAAGCGGTCTGGCTGCCCGGCATGGACTACGCCAACTACCACTACGGCTACGGGGGATACGGCCGGGCCGCGGAGGCCCCGGCGGCGACAGCGCGCAATGAGTGACGGTAACGGGCATCGGGGACGCGTCCCCGGTCGGCACGGCACGGGGGTATTGGTGGCAGTGGTCTCACTTCTCATGGGTGGCACGGCCGGCGCGGATGCGGTGTGGCAGATAACGCCGCGGATCACGCTGGGCGGAACCTATACCGACAACGTCAATCTCTCGCCGCGGGGGCAGGAGGCCCACGACTGGATCGGCGAAGTGGTGCCGGGCGTAATGGCGGAGCGGCAGGGGCGCCGCTTGAACGCCTTTGTGAACTACTCGCTGTGGAACCGGTACTACCTGCGCCACAGCGGCCGCAACCGGGCCCGCCATACCCTGCAAGCCTCGTCGAATCTTGAGGCCATCGATCAGTTTCTCTTCGTCGACGCCAATGCCACAAGGCGTGAGCGGGCGTTCTCGCTGCTGGAGCCGGTCGGTGTCAGTACCGACACGGGCGCTCTGGCGACCGTGACCACAGCGTCGGTCAGCCCCTATATCGTGCAGAGTTTGGGGCGCTTCGCCGACGGCCAAGTCCGTTATACCTACGACCGCATTTGGTACCGGCGCGCCAACCAGCCGGGCAGTGCCGGCCATCTCTGGCAGGGGGTGCTCGACAGCGGGCCGCTGTTCGGCACCCGCTTCTTCTGGCGGGCCAACTATAGCCACGAGCGGAATGAGTACGACAACGACCTGCGGCCCGACGAGACCTTCGAGCGGTACTCCGGCACCCTCGGCTACCGGATCTCTCCCCGCCTGGAGGTCTTCGGGACGGCGGGTGAAGAGCGCAACGATTACCCCACCGTTCTCGACGAGCAGGACGGCAGCTTCTGGGAGGTCGGGACGCGCTGGGATCCGACACGGCGCACCCACGTCGAGGCGGTCTACGGCGAGCAGTTTTTCGGCGAGACGGGCCGGCTCAACGTTCAGCACCGGACCCGCCGCTCAACGTGGCGGGCGGGTTACTCGAAGAGGGTGACCACGGGGCGCCGCCTGGTTCTGCAGGAGGAGGCGTTCGACCCGGAAGACCCGGAGGCCGTTCTCTTCCTCTTTCTGCTATTCGGTCCGGAGGAGTTCGCGACCTTCGTCGATATGGATGAGGGCGTCTTCTTCATGCCCAGGTTGTTGAATGAGCCGGTGATTGCCGAGCGGGCGACCGCTTCGGTGACTTACCGGATCGGCCGGAGCCGCTTCGTCCTGAGCGGCAACCGGTTCGAGCTGGAGTTTCAAGACGGCATCACGCCCGGCGAAAAGGGCCACGGCGTGGGCGCCGGATGGAATTGGCGATTCGCCCCCCGGACCAGTTCCCAGACCAGCGTCGGTTGGACGCGGACAGAGTTCGAACTCGATGAGCCGCGAGAGGACGACCGCTACTTCTTCCGGTTACGGGTCGCCAAAGAGTACACGCCCCAGCTGACCGCCTCCGTGAGCTATCGGCATCAAGGCCGCCTGTCGTCGGCCGGGCGCGCCTTCGAGTACCGGGAAAACGCCGTGACCGCTCGCGCCACCATGGAATTTTGACGGAGTACCGATGTACGAGAGCTTCTACCAATTGCAGGCCAAGCCGTTCGCGCTGAATCCCGATCCGCGCTTCTTTTTCGACAGCAGCGGCCACCGGCGGGCCATGTCCTACCTGGAGTACGGCGTCCACCGCGGCGAGGGGTTCGTGGTCATCACCGGAGAGGTGGGGGCGGGAAAGACCACCGTGGTCCAGAACCTCTTTCACGGTCTCGACCGGGAGTCGGTGGTGGCGGCGCAACTGGTCACCACCCGGCTGGGGGCGGACGAGATGCTGCGTATGGTCTGTTCGGCCTTCGGCCTCGAGCACGAGGGGCTGAGCAAGACCGCTTTACTGCGTTCGCTGGAGGGGTTCTTGGAAAAGTGCCACCAACGCGGGAACCGCGCGTTGCTGGTGGTTGATGAGGCGCAGAATCTCAGTCGCGAGGCGGTGGAGGAGCTGCGCATGCTCTCCAACTTCAACGCCGGGGGGCGTTCGCTGCTGCAGAGCTTTCTGCTGGGGCAGCCGGAGTTCAGGAGCATCCTGCGCAACCCGAGCATGCAGCAGTTGCGGCAGCGAGTGGTCGCCACCTACCACCTGGACACGCTGGATCCTGAAGAGACCTGTAGCTACATCGAGCACCGCCTCAGCAGAGTGGGGTGGCAAGGGGATCCCGATTTTTCGCCCAAGGCCTACGCCGATATCCACTACTTCTCCGGCGGTGTGCCCCGGAACATCAATATCCTCTGCGACCGCCTGTTGCTGATGGGCTATCTCCAGGAGTTACGCCACTTCAATCAGGAGGCGGTCCGCGCCGTGGCGGAGGAGATGGCCGAAGACCTCGGTGGTGGCGGGCCGAATGCGCCCCCGGATGGCGAAGAGATGGGCCGCATCGACCGGCTGTCGGGAGTGAAAGAGCCATCCATACCGGTCTTGTACCCGTCTTACGACGACTACTCTTCCGCGTGGCGGGACGCCCTGGCGATCCAAGTGGAGCGTCTCGCCGGCCGGATTGCGGCGCTGGAGCGCAGCGTGCTGACCTCCGAGCGTTACACCACTTACAACTACCGTGTCCTGCGGCGGCTTGCCGAGCAACTGGACAGCGGCGCGGCGGAAAGGCGGCAGCCCTCGGAGGGAGAGGATGGCTGACTTCCGCAACGCGCTCACCGTTGATGTCGAGGACTACTTCCACGTCTCGGCGTTGGCGCCCCACATCCCCCGCTCCGACTGGGCGCGTCTGCCGTGCCGCGTGGAGCGCAACACTGAGCGGATCCTGGAAACCCTCGAGGAGGGTGGGGCGCGGGCGACCTTTTTCGTACTCGGCTGGGTCGCCGAAAGGTACCCCGCGCTGGTCCGGCGTATCGTCGACGGCGGCCACGAGCTGGCCAGCCACGGTTACGGCCACCAGCGGGTCTGCGATCTGAGCGAAAAGGAGTTCCGTGACGACGCCCGGCGGGCCAGGGAGTTGCTGGAGCAGACCGGCGGCGTCCCGGTACACGGCTACCGCGCCCCCAGCTTCTCGATCGGCAAGTTGACGCCGTGGGCCCACCGCGTCCTCCGGGATACCGGTCACCGGTACAGCTCCAGCCTCTATCCGGTCCGCCACGACCACTACGGTGACCCGCTGGCGCCTCGCTTTCCCCACGCCGCGGACACCGCCGGCGTGACGGAGTTGCCGATGACCACCGTGCGCCTCTTCGGACGCAACTGGCCGGCCGCCGGCGGCGGCTACTTCCGCCTGCTGCCCTATCAGCTCTCCCGCCGTTGCCTGCAGCGGGTGAACGCCGCCGACAATCGGCCGTGCATCTTCTACCTCCATCCGTGGGAGATCGACCCGCACCAGCCGCGGCAGCGGGGCCTGCCGGTCAAGACACGGCTGCGCCACTACTTGAATCTGCGACGCACGGAGCCGCGGCTGCGCCGTTTGTTGGGCGACTTCCACTGGGACCGGCTGGATCGGGTCTTTCCGGAAGCCGCGGAGGATCCGTCGTGATGCGGCTCGAAGAGAACGGCCGGGAGTGGGAGGCGGCCCTCCGTCCGCCGCAGGCGCCCCCGCGGGTAAAGGCGCTGGAGTCGCGCGGTGACGCCCGCTGGGACGACTACGTCTTCGCCCACCCCGACGCCACCTTCTTCCACCGCGCGGGCTGGGAGGAGGTGATCCGGGACGCCCTCGGCCACCGTACCCACTTTCTCTACGCCGAGGATGAGTACGGTGCGCTGGCCGGCGTGCTGCCGCTGGCCGAGGTGCGCACACTGCTCTTCGGCCGCGCGCTGGTCTCGTTGCCGTGCTGCGTTTACGGCGGTCTCCTGGCCGACAACGCCGAGGCGCGTCGCGCCCTCGATGAGGCCGCCCAGTCGCTGGCCGCCCGGCTCGGCGTCGATCACCTGGAGTACCGCCATCGCCAACCGGTCCACCCGGAGTGGCACGGCAAGGATCTCTACTACGCCTTCCGCAAGGGCATTGAGCCCGAGGTCGAGGCGAACCTCCAGGCCATACCGCGTAAGCAGCGGCGCATGGTCCGCCAGGGCGCAAAAGCGGGGCTGGTCGCCGAAGAGGATGCGGGCATCGAGCGCTTCTTTCCGATCTATGCCGCCAATGTCCACCGCCTCGGCACGCCGGTCTTCAGCCGGAAGTACTTCGAGCGGCTCAGGGCCGTCTTCGGCGAAGAGTGCCGGGTATTGACGGTGAGCCGCGGCGGCGAGGCCGTGGCCTCCGTCATGACCTTCTACTTCCGGGACGAGATCCTCCCGTACTACGGCGGCGGTGCGCCTGCCGCTCGGCGGATGGCCGCCTACGACTTCATGTATTGGGAGTTGATGCGCCGCGGTTGCGAGGCCGGGTACCGCGTCTTCGACTTCGGCCGTAGCAAGCACGGCACCGGCTCGTTCAGTTTCAAGAAGAACTGGGGCTTCGAGCCCCGCCGGCTGTACTACGAGTTTCAGTTGCACCGTGGCCGGGCAGTGCCCGACCACAACCCCCTCAACCCCCGCTACCAGCGCCTGATCCGGATGTGGCGCCGGCTGCCGTTACCGGTGGCGAACTGGTTGGGGCCGAAAATCGTACGTGGACTGGGGTAACGCGCCGTGGAGGAGATCCTCTTTCTTACGCACCGGATTCCGTGGCCGCCCAACAAGGGCGACAAGATCCGTTCGCACCATATGCTGCGCCACTTGGCGGAGCGCTACCGGGTCCACCTGGGGACGTTCATCGACGATGTGGCCGATGAGCAGCACGTCCCGGCGCTTCACGATATTTGCGCGGGCGTCTATGTCTCTCGCCTCACCCCCTGGAGATCCCGGTGGCGGGCCGCCGCCGGGCTCCTGCGCGGCCAGGCGCTGACCTTGCCGTGCTACGCCGATCCCGGTATGCGGCGCTGGGTCGACGGGCTCCTGGCGGAGCGGCCGGTGCGCCGGGCGGTGGTCTTCTCATCGGCGATGGCGCAGTACGTGGAGGACGCCGCCGGCTTGCGCCGCGTGATCGACCTGGTCGATGTCGACTCGGACAAGTGGAGTCAGTACTCCCAGGGCCAGTCGTGGCCGTGGAGCTGGATCTACCGGCGCGAGGGGAGGCGGCTGCTGCAGTACGAGCGCCGGTTGGCGCGGCGCGCGGAGGCGTGCGTCCTGGTTTCGGATGAAGAGGTGGACCTGTTCCGCCGGCTCGCTCCGGAGAGCGCCTCCGTCGTGCGCGCCATGCACAACGGGGTCGATACCGCCTACTTCGACCCCGCGGCGGCCGGCGAGAGCCCCTACCCCCGTGGCGAAACGCCGTTGGTCTTCACCGGTGCAATGGACTACTGGCCCAATGTCGACGCGGTCTGCTGGTTCGTTGATGAAGTGCTGCCGCGCATCTTGGAGAACCACCCGTCGGCGCGTTTCTACATTGTCGGCAACCGGCCGGCGCCCCGCGTGCGCGCCCTGGCACGGCGGCCCGGCGTCGTGGTGACCGGCTTTGTCGAGGACATGCGGCCGTGGCTTGCCCACAGCCGGGTTGCGGTCGCTCCGCTGCGGATCGCCCGCGGGGTTCAGAACAAGGTGCTGGAGGCCATGGCCATGGGGCGGCCGATGGTGGCCAGCCCGCAGGCCTTGGCCGGAATCCGCGCGCGGACGCGGGCGGAGGTGCCGTGCGCGGCTTCGGCGGACGCCTTCGTATGTATGGTCGGCGCCCTATTGGAGTGTCCGGACCCGGCCTCGGGGGTTCGCCTGCGGCGGCGCGTCGTGACCGACTACAGTTGGCGGACGCAATTGAAGGTGCTGGACGAGTTGCTGCCGCCGCCCGCTGCGAAACAGTGTGCCGTTTCGGC
The DNA here is from genome assembly GCA_007121755.1 of Halorhodospira sp. Lineage (GTDB taxonomy): Bacteria > Pseudomonadota > Gammaproteobacteria > Nitrococcales > Halorhodospiraceae > SKYL01. The sequence continues at coordinate 11,796 of SKJZ01000104.1, forward strand.
GGAGACGCTGGCGCCGGTGATGGAGGCGGCGCATGGCAACTGAAGCGCAAGCGCCGTGGCGTGCCGCTTCCGCGCCGGCAAGCTGGGCGGTGCCGCTGGCAATGTTCGTTGGTGTGCTGCTCCTGCTGCTGGTGGTCTTCCACACCACCTACTGGAGTTTGGTGGCGACGTGGATCCGCTCGGAGACCTTCGCCCACGGGTTTCTGATCGTCCCCATCGTGCTCTTTCTCGTCTGGCTCCGGCGAGAAGAAGTGATTTGGCAAGCCCGCCCGCGCCCATTTCTGCCGGCGGCGTTGCCGCTGCTGCTGCTCGCCGCGGCGTGGGTTCTCGGCGAACTGGTCGATGTGCTCTCGGTGCGCCAGTTTGCGGTGGTCCTGATGATTCCGGCCTTGGTTTGGCTGGTGCTGGGCAGCCGGGTGGTATGGATCTTGAAATTCCCCCTGGCCTACCTGCTCTTCGCCGTCCCCTTTGGGGAGTTCCTGGTGCAGCCGATGATGGTTTTCACCGCGGACTTCACCATCACCCTGGTGCGGTGGAGCGGGGTGCCGGTCTACCGCGAGGGCATGGACTTCAGCCTGCCCACCGGGAATTGGTCGGTTGTTGAGGCGTGCAGCGGCGTCCGCTATCTCATCGCCTCATTCGCCCTGGGCTGTCTCTACCAGTACCTGATGTACCGCTCGTGGCGCCGGAGGCTGGCCTTCCTGGCCGCCTCGCTGATCGTGCCCGTCGTCGCCAACGGTCTGCGCGCCTACTTCATCGTGATGTTGGGCCACCTCAGCGATATGAGCCTGGCCGCCGGGGTCGACCACCTGCTCTACGGCTGGCTCTTCTTCGGCGTGGTGATCACGCTGCTCTTCTGGGCCGGCAGCTACTGGCGGGAAGACGGTGCGCAAGACCGGGGCAGGCCCACAACCGGTTATTCCGCCGCCCTGCGCGCGCGGGGGCCGGCCGGAGCCGTGGCGCCTGCCTTCGCGGCGGTGGTATTGGCCGCCGTGGTGATCCTCTCCGCTCCGTTGTACACCGGCTGGATGGGCCGCAATGCCGGCGACGCGGTGCCGCCGTTGGACCTTTCGGGCGCGGCGGCGGAGGGGTGGGAGCGCGCCACCCCTCCCGCCGATTGGCGTCCGGGTTACCACGGGGCCCGCGACGAGTGGCACGCCGGCTTCCGGCGCGGCGGACAGGAGGTCGGGGTCTACGTCGGCCTCTACGCCGACCAAGCCCGTAACGGCAAGATGGCGGCGTGGGAGAACACGCTTGCGGGCCGGGACCGCCCCGGCTGGCGGGAGCGCCGTGCGGGCCATGCCGAGGCGGCAGAGGCAGCGGGCCGCCGGGCGCTGCTCACCGGGCCGGATCGCCGCATTGTCGCCTGGCAGTGGTACTGGGTGGACGGCCGCCTGACGGCCAGCCGCCACCTGGTCAAAGGGTTGGAGGCCCTCTCCATGCTGCGTGGCCGGGGCGACGCGGCGGCCAACATTGTGATCTTCGCCGCCTACCGCGACAGCCCCGATGAGGTCGAGGCGGCCCTGGCGGAGTTCGCCGAGGCGAGCCTGCCCCACATTCGGGACCGGTTGGACGGGAGGGCCGCTCAATGAATGGTGCCCACCGCTCACATCGTGGCGCCGGGCGGGACCGCCGCCTGCTGGTCGCCCACATCGTCTTCCGCCTCGACGTGGGCGGGCTGGAGAAGATCCTGCTGGATCTGATCCGGGGCCTGCCGGCGGAGCGTTTCCGCCACATGATCGTCTGCATCGACGACTTCAATCCCGATTTCCGGGGGTACTTTCCCAACGACGTGCCGGTCTTTCCGCTGCATAAGGGGTCCGCGGGAACTTTTTGGCGCCTGTGGCGCCTGCTGCGCCGGGAACGGCCCGACCTCGTACACAGTTGCAACCTGGCGGCGCTGGAGTGCCAGCCGGTGGCCGCGTTGGCGGGAGTGCGGGCGCGGATTCACGCCGAGCACGGCTGGAATATGGGCGATCTGGATGGTGCCAACCGCCGGCGCCGTTGGTGGCGGTGGCTGCTCAGTCCGTGGGTCCACCGGCACGTCGCGGTCTCCGGCCATCTGGCCGACTACCTCGTTCACGGGGCAGGCATTCCGGCCCGCCGGGTGGTCCATATCTACAACGGCGTCGATACCGGCTGCTTCCGGCCGGATGGCCAGCGCCCCAAATGGTATCCGGGGGCGGCGGAGGCCGAGCCGGCCCCCCGTCTCCGTCCGGGCCTCCGGAACCCCCGGCCGGCGGAGCGGGCATGGGTCGTCGGCACGGTGGGGAGGCTGGAGAGGGTCAAGGACCAGGTCCGCCTGGTCCGCGCCTTCGCCCGGCTCCGTGAACTGCTGCCCGAGCGCTTCCCCGATTTGCGGCTGGCGATAATCGGCGATGGCCCGGAGCGCCGCGCCGTGAAGAGGGCGGTGGAAGAGGCGGGGATCGCGGACCGGGCGTGGCTGGCCGGCAGCCGGAGCGATCTTCCCGAATTACTGCGCGGCATGGATTGCTTCGCCTTGCCGTCGCTGGCCGAAGGGATACCGGTCACCGTGCTGGAGGCCATGGCCAGCGGCCTGCCGGTGGTGGCCAGCCGGGTGGGGGGTATCCCCGAACTGGTGGTGGACGGGCAGACCGGCGCCCTGGTGCCGGCGGCGGATACCGATGCGTTGGCGCGGGCGTTGGCCAGCTACGCCCGCGATCCCGCCTTGGGGGCAGCGCACGGAGCCGCCGGCCGCGAACGAGTGGAGGGCCGGTTCGATGTCGGGTCGATGGTTCAGGACTACGCCGCGCTATACGGCGAGGTGTTGAACGGGCGCGCCGCGCTGACGGGGGTGCCGCCGTGTGCGGAGTGACCGGTTTCATGGATACCCGTGGCCGGGCCGAGCCCGATCCAGAGCTGTTGGCGGCGATGAACCGGGCGCAGACCCACCGTGGCCCCGACGAGGGAGGCGAACACCTGGAGCCGGGGCTCGCCCTGGGCCACCGCCGGCTCTCTATCATCGATCTCGCCGGCGGACGGCAGCCCCTCGCCAACGAAGACGGCTCCGTACTCACCGTCTACAACGGCGAGATCTACAACTTCGAGGAACTGAGGGCGCGCCTTCAGGGGCGCGGCCATATCTTCCGCACCCGGTGTGATACCGAGGTGATCGTCCACGCCTGGGAGGAGTGGGGCGAGGCGTGCGTCCAGCATCTACGCGGCATGTTCGCCTTCGCGCTATGGGACCGCCCGCGCCAGACCCTCTTTCTCGCCCGCGACCGACTCGGCATCAAGCCGCTGCACTACGCCGCGCTGGCCGACGGGCGTTTGCTCTTCGGGTCGGAGTTGAAGTCGCTGCTGGCCTGTCCTGACTTTCCGCGCGCCCTCGATCCGGAAGCGGTGGAGGAGTACTTCGCGTTCGG
>SKJZ01000232.1 GCA_007121755.1 Halorhodospira sp.
CGGCGTTGTTGACCAGCACATCGAGATGGCCCAGCCGCGGATCTTCCTTCAGGAAAGCGGCGATCCGGCGTACCGAACCGTCCTGGGTGACATCCAGCGGGTGGTGGACCACGTCGTGCCCTTCGGCGGCCAACTTGTCGGCCGCGGCCTTGCCAGCGAGCCCGTCGCGTCCGGCGATGACTACGCGATACCCCTTGGCCCCCAGTTGGCGGGCTGTCTCCAGCCCAATGCCCCGGCTGGAGCCGCTGATTAGGGCGATCATCGCGCGTGCCATGGACGCATCAGCCTTCGAGGTAACGGCTACCCCGTACGGTCAGGTCATCGGCCAGTTCGTAGATCAGGGGCTGGCCGGTCGGTATCTCCACCTTCATGATCGCTTCGCCCGAGAGTCCGTCCAAGTGTTTGACCAGCGCGCGGAGGCTATTTCCATGCGCGGCGATCAAGACATTCGTATGATCCTTCAACGATGGAACGATCGTCGACTCCCAGCAAGGCAGAACCCGGTGGAGCGTGAGCTCCAAAGACTCGGTCCCCGGAAGCTGGGAGGGGTCGATGCCGGCGTAACGAGGATCCCGGCAAGGGTGACGGGGATCGTCGTCAGCCAAAGGCGGCGGCGGAGTGTCGTAGCTGCGCCGCCAGATGTGGACCTGCTCGTCGCCATAGCGTTGAGCCGTCTCCGCCTTGTCGAGGCCGGTCAGAGCCCCGTAGTGGCGTTCGTTCAGCCGCCAGTCCTTGTGTTCGGGGATCCACATCCGGTCCAACTCTTCCAGCGCCAGCCAGAGGGTGCGGATGGCCCGCTTCAACACGGAAGTGAAGGCCACATCCACCGCGAAACCGTGCTCGCGCAGCAGGCGCCCGGCATTACGCGCCTCCGCTACACCACGTTCGGTCAGGTCGATGTCGTGCCAACCGGTAAAGCGGTTGTCCAGGTTCCACTGGCTTTGGCCGTGGCGCAGTAAGATCAGATTCGGCATGTTTGGCTCCCGATGGCGGCGGGGCGGTAGTTTACTCGCAGTTGCCGCCGAGACCCAAGGACAGGGCTTGAACGAGTTACTATATCTTTGTGGCATCAACGGAGTGCCGGCGTGACCTCAGGAGGTATCTTAAGTGGCACGAGAAGTGGAGCGTAAGTTTTTGATATCAAATGATGATTGGCGTATTGACGCAGATGTCGGCACACGTATGCGGCAAGGCTACCTGGCAGGCACCGAACGCTCCTCGATCCGTGTGCGGGTAGCGGGCGGCCAGGCGTGGTTGAATATCAAAAGTGCCACCCTCGGAGTGGAACGCTTGGAGTACGAGTACGCCATCCCGGCAGCGGACGCCGAGGAGATGCTTGAGCGCCTTTGCGAGGGTCCGTGTATAGAGAAGACCCGTTACCGGGTGCCTTGGGGGGAGCATACTTGGGAGGTCGACGTCTTCGAGGGTGACAACGCGGGACTGGTGGTAGCCGAGATCGAACTCCGTGAACCCGAAGAGCCCTTCGCCAAGCCACCGTGGATCGCCGCAGAGGTCTCGGACGACCCCCGTTACTACAATGTATGCTTGGTCCGTCACCCTTATCGGGAGTGGTCGGCACCGTGAGTTTGCCTGACGCCCAGGTTTGGCAGCGATCATGGCTGTATATATCGTTGCGCCGGCAGCAGCTGGAGTTGCGCTGGGGAGGGCGCTGCCGCGCGCGGTGGACCGTCTCCACCGGGATCGCGCCGCCCTGCGAACGCCGCGGCAGCGGCGGGACTCCGCGGGGTTGGCACGTGGTCCGGGCGCGCATCGGCCACGGGCAACCTTCGGGCGCGGTCTTTGTCGGCAGGCGACTGACTGGAGAGGTGTGGACCCCGGCCCTCTCGGCGCGGGAGCCTGGGCGTGACTGGATACTGACCCGCATTCTCTGGCTCTCCGGCCTAGAGCGCGGGCGCAACCGTCTCGGTCAAGTGGATACCATGCGGCGGTTCATCTACATCCACGGTTGTCCGGACGACGCCCCGATGGGGATTCCTGCCTCCCACGGCTGCATTCGGATGCGCAACACCGATGTTATCGAACTCTTCGAGTCGGTACGATGCGGCGTTCCGGTTTGGATCGGCGAGTCGGAACCGGACCGGCCGCCCCCCGGCCGGATCGCCTCGGCCGCGGAGGCGGCCCGGGAGGCAACAAAGGAGACTGTCGCGTGACCCTAGGGCCATTGATGGTGGGGATCGAGGGGGCGGCCCTGACGGCCGAGGAGCGGGAGATCCTGATGCACCCTGCGGTGAGCGGCGTCGTGCTGTTCACTCGAAACTATCGTGATCCCGAGCAGCTTGCCGCGCTGTGTGACGCCATCCACGGCGTACGAGATCCCGCCCTGTTAGTGACCGTCGATCAGGAGGGGGGCGCGGTGCAACGTTTTCGGTCCGGATTCACCCGGTTGCCCGCGCCGGGGGCGTTGGGACCGATCTACGACCAAGACCCCGACCGCGCGCGCGGATTGGCCCGCATCACGGCGTGGCTCATGGCCGCGGAGTTGCGCGCCTGCGGCGTCGATCTCAGCTTCGCGCCGGTCCTCGATTTGGGCCGGGGCGTCAGCAGCGTGATTGGCCGGCGGGCCTTCCACAGGAACTCCGGGGCCGTGGCGAGCCTGGGCTATGCATGGGTACGGGGCATGCGGGATGCCGGAATGGCCGCGGTGGGGAAACACTACCCCGGCCACGGTTCGGTAGTTGCCGACAGCCATATCGCCTTGCCCCAAGACAACCGCACGCTGGCGGAGATCGCTGCCGCCGACCTGGTCCCTTTTCAACGGCTTGCCGCGTCGGGACTACCGGCAGTGATGACTGCGCATGTGGTCTATCCCGAGGTGGACGATCGCCCGGCCAGCTTCTCCCGGCAGTGGATTCGGGAGATCCTGCGCCGCCGGATCGGCTTTCAGGGCGCGGTCTTTTCCGACGATTTGGGCATGGAGGCGGCGGTGAGCGTGGGAGAGATGGAACAGCGGATCGAGACGGCGCTGGAGGCCGGTTGCGATGCCGCGCTGGTCTGCGCGCACGAGTTGGTGGCGCCGGTAATCGATGCGGTCGGAGCCCATCCCGATCCGGCGTCGGCCATGCGGTTGGCACGGCTTCACGGCCGGCCCGCCGCGGACCGGACAACGCTCCGGCAAAGCAGAGAGTGGGCCGATGCCGTGGCCGCCGTCCGCGATTACGATCCCGACCCTGAGGACGAGTTGGAGTTGTAACGGTATACTCGCCGTGGTCCCCTAAGGGGCCGATAACCCGATCACCCTACAACCGACAGGCGAAAGCGAATGCCGTGGAACGAGGCCAGGGAACTCCGTGGCGCGGAGTTGTTGCATCCGCCGGAAGAGATCGAACGTGCGCTGGATGCCATGGCGGCGGAGATCACCGACGTCATGGCTTGGGAGCGCCCGTTGGTCCTGGGAGTCATGGTCGGCGGCATGATCCCCGCCGGGCGTCTGCTCTCAAAGCTGAACTTTCCGTTGGAAGTCGACTACGTGCATGCGACCCGGTATCACGGCGGTATCCGCGGTAACGAGTTGATCTGGCACGCCCATCCGGAGACTCCGATGGAGGGCCGGACAGTGCTGGTGGTGGACGATATCCTCGATGAAGGCCGCACGCTGGCGGCGATCATCGAGGCGTGCCGCCGCCAGAGGGCCCGCGCGGTCTACAGCGCGGTGCTGGTGAACAAGATCCACGATCGCAAATACGGCGGCCTGACGGCCGATTTCGTTGGCATGGACGTGATCGACCGCTACGTCTTCGGAGCCGGTATGGATTATTGCGGACTGGGGCGCAACGCGCCCGGCATCTATGCCATTTCGCGGGAAGAGGAGCAGCGCGGATGAGCGTGGCGATCATTGGCGGCACCGGGCTCACCTCCTTGGAGGGGCTTGAGATCACCCGGCGCGAGGTGGTGCGTACCCCGTTCGGGGAGCCGTCGTCACCGCTCATCCACGGCTCGTTCCGTGGCTACGAGGTGATCTTTCTCGCCCGCCACGGCTACGGCCACAACATTCCGCCCCATAAGGTCAACTACCGGGCCAATATCTGGGCGTTGCGCCACCTGGGAGCGTCCCACGTGGTGGCGGTGGCCGCGGTCGGCGGCATTGGAGAGCCTTACGAGCCGCGGCGGATCGCCTTTCCTGATCAGATCATCGACTACACCCACTCGCGCCCCTGCACGTTCTTCGAGCAGGATCTCTCCCATGTCACCCATATCGACTTTACCTATCCGTACGACGGTACGGTCAGGGAGCGGCTCAAATCGGCCGCTGTGAAGGCCGGAGTCGATTTTGTCGATGGCGGGACATACGGCGCCACCCAGGGGCCGCGCCTGGAAACGGCCGCCGAGATCGAGCGCATGCGCCGGGACGGCTGCCACCTGGTGGGTATGACGGGGATGCCGGAAGCGGCGTTGGCGCGGGAGGCCCAATTGGCTTACGCCCACTGCGCAGTGGTCGCCAACTGGGCCGC
>SKJZ01000156.1 GCA_007121755.1 Halorhodospira sp.
GCCCGGCCGGGGCGGTCGCCTTGGTCACGCCGTGGAACTTCCCGATCGGCATGATCGCCAAAGAACTCTCCTCCGCCCTCGCCGCCGGCTGCCCCAGCGTGATCAAGCCGTCATCGAAGACACCGCTGACCATGGTGGCGCTGTTCACGCTGCTGGAGCGGGAGGTGGAGTTGCCGGCCGGCTTCGTCAACCTCGTCACCGGACCGGCGGGCCCGATCGGCGACACGCTGCTGGCCGATCACCGCATCCGGGTGTTGAGCTTCACCGGCTCCACCTCGGTGGGGCGCGATCTGATCCGCGGCAGCGCCGGCGAGGTCAAGAAGCTGGCCCTTGAACTGGGCGGCAACGCGCCGTTCATTGTCTTCGCCGACAGCGACCTCGACCACGCCGCGCGGCAGCTCATGGCCAACAAATTCCGGGGCGGCGGCCAGACCTGCGTCTGCGCCAACCGCATCCTGGTGGAGGAGCCGGCGGCCGAAGCCTTCCGCGACAAAGTGGTCGAACTGGCCGGCGCGCTGACGGTGGGCGACGGCATGGCCGCCGGAACGGACCTCGGCCCCCTCGTCGACCGCAGCGGCTACGAGAAGGTCCGGCGCCATCTCAACGACGCCGTGGAGCGCGGCGCCGAACTGGTGCTTGGCGGCGACCCCGGCCCGCTTGAGAGCGATCACGGCGCCTTCTTCGCCCCCACCGTGGTGGCCGGCGTCACCCCCGACATGGCGTGCTGGCGGGAAGAGACGTTCGGCCCGCTGGTGCCGATCGCCACCTTCAACGGCGAGGAAGAGGCCGTCGTGCTGGCCAACGACACCGATTTCGGTCTCGCCTCGTATCTTTTCACCGGCGACGCGGAGCGGGCGGAGCGGATCATTCCGCGCATGGAGTTTGCTCATGTCGGCTGGAACACCGGCAGCGGGCCGACGCCGGAGGCGCCGTTCGGCGGCATGAAGCACTCGGGATACGGGCGCGAAGGGGGGCTGGAAGGGCTGTTCGAGTTCGTCGAGATACAGACCGTACCCCGCGGCGCATAGGAGAGCGGCGCGCAGCAGAAACGAGGCCCCGCCCTCTTTGCTGCAGCGCACATTGACTTATATCAACCCCGCTGCCATAAACAGCGGTGCTCGTATACCATTGGCACCGCTTATAGACTCCCCTCCGTTTTGCGAAACTACGAACAACGAGGAGCCCTAAAACAATGCAAATACGCACACTCGTAACCGCGCTTACCACGGCCGCCGTAATGGTCTTCGCCGCCACGGCGTCGGCCGACCGGAGCGACTGGCCGCGCAGCATCACCGTGGGTACCGCCAGCCAGGGCGGCACTTACTTCATCTACGGGTCCGGCTGGGCTGACATGGTCGCCGAAGCCCTCGATATCCGCGCCGGCGGCGAAGTCACCGGCGGGCCGGTACAGAACGCCACGCTGGTCGAAACCGGCGACCACCAATTCGGCATGGTGACCATGGGGCCGGCGTACGCCGCCTGGACCGGCGAGAGCGAACTGGCGCCGGGGCTGGAGCACCGGAATATCCGCGCCGTCTTTCCGATGTACCAGACCACCTTCCATGTGATCACCCGCGCGCGGGATGACATCACCTCCATGGACGACCTGGAAGGCAAGCGCGTCGGCGTCGGCCCGGCCGGCGGCACTGCCGACATGTACTTTCCGCAATTCTTCGACCACCTCGGCATCGACGCGGAGATCCGCAACGGTGGCGCCTCCGATCTGGCCGGGCAGCTGCAGGACGGCCTGATCGACGCCTTCGCCTTCGCGGCCGGCGTGCCGATCTCGGCCTTCGCCCAGCTCGAAGCGGAGATCGACGTCAACATCTTCTCGGTGAACGAGAGCGAACAGCAACAACTGCTCGACATCTTCCCCGAGTTGTCGGCGGCTTCCATCACCAGCGATCAGTACGGGTCGGTGGACGGCGAGATCCCCGCCATTTCCATCTGGAACTTCGCCATCACCCATAAGGACATGCCGGAGTCCCTGGTCTACGGCGTCACCAAGACGGTGATGGAGAACAATGAGCGAATGATGCGGATCCACCGCGCCGCTTGGGAGACCGTGCCGGAGAACTTCGAGCACAACAATTGGCTCCCCTACCACCCCGGAGCGGTACGCTGGTTCGAAGAGAACGGGTACGATATCCCGGAGGATCTGCGCGGCTGACACGTAGCGTTTTACGCTACCGGTAATGCGCCCGCCCCCTTCCGCCGTTCGGATGGGGGCGGGTTGTTTTGAGCCCTGCTCTTATATTCCGAAACCGAGGCGACTCTCTCGATGAGCGATAAGGAGACCGGCCTGGCGCACGCCGTAGAGGCCCAGGGTGAGACGGAGATTTCCATCAGCCCCAGTGAGCGCACCCTCACCGGCTGGCAAAGCTATTTGCTCTTCTGGGCTTGCGCCCTCTACACGGCCTTTCACTTTTTCACGCTCAACGTCATGCCGTTGGAGACGTGGGCCTTCCGCATCACCCACGTGGCGGCGGGACTCTTTATCGGTTTCGCCCTAACCTCGGCGCGGGCGCTCGACCGCCGCACCGAACCGTCGCCAATGAACGTCTACCAGTGGGCCGTTCTGGTGCCGACACTGGCCCTTCTGGCGTGGGCGGCCGGAACGCTCGGCTATATCGGCTATCTACTCGAAATCGACGGACTGTCGTCGATGGCGCTGCCACGCTGGCTCGGTCTTCAATTCGGCGGGACCGTCTTCAGCGCCGTGGTGTTGGCCACGGTGGCCGCCTGGGTCTTCCGCAGCCCGAGCCACCGGGTCCACTGGCCCGACTGGGTTCTTGGGGCGGGGTCGCTAATGGTCGGCGCCTACATCGTCATGGCGCTGACCCGCTGGCGCATGGCCGCCGGCACGCCCCTGGCCGGAGAGCATGAGCTATGGATCGCCGCCGCCGGCGTCCTCCTAATCATGGAGTTGACGCGGCGCATCGCCGGCATGGCGCTCATCGTCATCACCGGCATCTTTCTGATCTACGCCTTTCTCGGCCCGTGGCTTCCCGGCTTTCTAGAACACCGCGGCTACTCGTTCAACCGCTTCTTTACCTACATCTATACCGACAATGGCATCCTCGGCCCGACGACCGCGGTTTCATCGACTTACATCATCCTCTTTATCGCCTTCGCCGCCTTTCTGCAGATCTCGCGCGTCGGCGACTACTTCATCAATTTCGCCTTCGCTTTGGCCGGATGGGCCAGAGGCGGCCCGGCCAAGGTCTCGGTCTTCGCCTCGGGGCTGATGGGGATGATCAACGGCACCTCGGCCGGCAACGTGGTCGCCACCGGCAGCCTGACGATCCCGTTGATGAAGCGGGTCGGGTACCGCCCGCAAAGCGCCGGCGCCATCGAGGCCACGGCCTCGACCGGCGGGCAACTGGTGCCGCCGATCATGGGGGCCGGCGCCTTCATCATGGCGGAGATCACCGGCATCCCGTACACCGAGATTGTCATCGCCGCCATCATCCCGGCCGCCCTCTACTTCCTCTCCGTCTACTTCATGGTCGACAACGAAGCGGCGAAGATGGGAATGAAGGGCCTGCCGCGTGCGGAGCTGCCGAAACTGGGCCGGATGATGCGGCAGGTCTATCTCTTCCTGCCGATCATCGTGCTGATCGTGACCCTCTTCCAGGGCTACTCGGTGATCCGCGCCGGCACCCTGGCCACTGTCACCGCCGCCGCGGTGAGTTGGCTGACGCCGCACGCCATGGGCATCCGTCAGATTCTGCACGCGCTGGCGCTCGGTGGCCGGATGGTGATTCCGCTGGTGGCGGTCTGCGCCTGCGCCGGCATCATCGTCGGCGTGATCAGCCTGACCGGCGTCGGCGGCCGCTTCTCGTCGATGCTCCTGGGAGTGGCCGATACCTCGATGCTACTGGCCATGTTCTTCGCCATGTGCATCTCCATCATGCTCGGCATGGGGATGCCGACGACGGCGGCCTACGCGGTGGCCGCATCGGTGGTCGCCCCCGGCCTGCAGCAGTTGGGCGTGCCACCGCTGGTGGCCCACTTCTTCGTCTTCTACTATGCGGTACTGTCGGCCATCACCCCGCCGGTGGCGCTGGCCGCCTACGCGGCGGGCGGCATCGCCGGATCGGATCCGCTGAAGACGGCGGTGACCGCCTTCAAGATCGGGCTGGCGGCGTTCATCGTGCCGTTCATGTTCTTCTACAGCCCCGCGATGCTCGGCGAAGCCCCGTGGCCCGACGTGCTGCGGGTGGCCGTCACCGCCTCCATCGGTATCTACTTGCTGGCGGGGTCCGTACAGGGTTGGCTCTTCGGCCACGTTTCATTGGCGCTGCGCGGCATTCTGTTGGCCGGCGCCATCTCGATGATCTACGGCGGTGTCTATACCGACATCGCCGGCATCGCGGTCGCGCTGACCCTGCTCGGCTGGCAGTACAAGTTCGCC
>SKJZ01000063.1 GCA_007121755.1 Halorhodospira sp.
TCAAGGCGTTCCACGAGCGTTACTATGTGGCGGCCAACGCGGCCGTGGTGGTGGTCGGGGACGTGAGCGCGGACGCGGCCCGCGAGATGGTCGAGCGCCTGTTGCAAGCGCTGCCGCGCGGCGAGCCCGCGCCGCCGCTGCCGGAGCCCGGCGAGGCGCCTGCCGAGCGCGAAGTGCGCATCGATTTCCCGGCCGCCCAGACGGCTATCTACCTCGGCTTGCCGGCGGTCGTCCGCGGGGAGGCGCACGAGTATCCGCTCCGCGTTGTCAATCAGGTCTTGGGCGGCTCCGGTCTGGTCTCCCGGCTGCACCGGGAGATGCGTGAGGATCGCGGACTGTCGTACTCCTCTTCCAGCGGCCTGCGGCCGGGGTCGATCCGCGGCCCCTGGGTGGTGCGCAGCCTGGTCCGCGCGGACCGTACCGGCGAGGCGCTGGCGGTGATGCTCGATCAGGTGGAGCGCCTCGCCGATGACGGCCTCGACGACGAGGAGATCGCGGAGGCGGTCCGCCACCTCACCGGAGCGTTCCCGCTCTCCCTGGCCGGCAACGCCGCCATGGTGGGGCAGCTCTCCGTCATGGCGGTCCACGGACTGCCGTCTGACCACCTCGAACAGTACACACCGAGGATGGAGGCCGTGGACCGCGACGCGGTGCAGGCAGCCCTAGACGAGCGGTTGGATATGAGCCGCCTGACCCGGGTCATTGTCGGTCCCGGCGTGGAGGACGACGCCCGTTGAAGCGCGGGCGGTTGCGGATTATCGGCGGCCGTTGGCGGGGCATGACGCTCGCCGTGCCGCCGGTGCAGGGGTTGCGTCCGACGCCCGACCGCGTCCGCGAAACGCTCTTCAACTGGTTGGCGGCGGAGTTGCCCGGCGCCCGCTGTCTCGATCTCTTTGCCGGGACCGGGGCGCTCGGCCTGGAAGCGCTGTCGCGAGGTGCAGAGTCGGTGGTTTTGGTGGAGCGCGACGCCCGGCTGGCCCGCGCTTTGCGCGAGCGGGTGGCCGAACTGGCGGCGCCCGCGCGGGTGGTCCGGGCCGATGTGAACGGCTTTTTGAAAGGCCCGGAGGAGCGGTTCGACATTGTCTTCATGGACCCGCCTTACGGCTCGGAGAGCGTGCCGCGCTACTGCCGCCAGCTTGCCGGCGGCGGGTGGTTGTCTCCGGGCGCCCGTGTCTACATCGAACGCGATGCGCGGGAAGCGGTGCCGGATCTGCCGGACGACCCCGGCGGCGAATGGCCGGCCGGGTGGCGCACTCTGCGCAAGGGCAAGGCGGGAAGGGCCGCTTTCGCCTTGCTGGAGGCGTCTCGGGCAGAGTGAGAAACGACTGGCTAGCGGTTCAGGAGGTGTTGATCCATGGGCGTCATTGCAATCTATCCGGGCACCTTCGATCCGGTGACTCACGGCCACACCGACCTCATCGAGCGCGGGGCGCGTCTGTTTGACCGGATCATCGTCGGGGTGGCATCCAATCCCAGCCCCTCCAAGCGGCCCGCGTTCACGATGGACGAGCGCTTGGCGTTCATTCGCACCGCGTTGGCGGGGGTGCCCAACGTCGAGGTCGCCAGTTTCAATACCCTGCTGGTCGACTTCGTTCGTGAGCGGGAGGCGCAAGTCATTCTGAGGGGGCTGCGCGCGGTCTCCGACTTCGAGTACGAGTTTCAGCTCGCCAGCATGAACCGCCAGCTCCGGCCCGGCGTGGAGACGGTCTTTCTGACCCCCTCCGAGCAGTACGCCTTTATCTCGTCGAGTCTGGTGCGCGAGGTGGCGGCGCTCGGGGGCGACGTCTCCCGCTTCGTTCACCCCGACGTGGCCGCCGCGCTGACCGAGCGGGTGCGCCGGAAACAGTAACGGCTCCCTATTGGATCAGCGGTTCCGGATCCCTCTCGTTGTCCGGCCCCACCAAGTGGGCGCCGCCCACCGCCTTGCTCATGTACATCCGTAAGTCGGCGGCGTGGACCAAGTCCTCATAGGTCTCGACGCCGTCGGCTATCCGCTCGGCCACGCCGGCGCTGGCGGTGAGGATGGAGCCCTCCGGCCGGTGGCCGAGGCCGCCGTGGAGGATGCGGCGTACCGCCATGCATGCCTCTTCAGCGGTCGATTCCGGCAGCACGACCACGAACTCCTCGCCGCCCCACCGCACCAATACATCGGCGCGCCGTAGCCGGGCGCTGATCATGTCCCCCGTCTGTCGGATCACGACATCGCCCATCTCGTGCCCGTGGATATCGTTGATCGGCTTGAAGCGGTCGATGTCGAGGAAGGCGACCGCCATCGGCCGTCCGGTCCGTACCGAGAGTTCGAAGTGGTGGCGCAGCATCTCCTCGCCGCTGCGCCGGTTGAACTGCTCGGTCAGGGGGTCGAGCGCGGACCGCTCAACCAGCTTCGCCATAAAGTGGAGTTGGCTAATGCTGGCCAAGGTGGCAACCGCCGCGATGAGAACCAGCAGCCACAGCGCGCCGAAGCGGTCGTGCCACTTCAGGATCTCGACCTCGAAAAAGGCGACACCGAACTCCGCGGCGAGGACCGGCAGGGCGACCAGGAGCGCCTCGATGATCGCCAGCGGAAAGATTGAGATGCCGGCTACCATTACAAAGGGAAGGAAGGCGTAACCGGTGGCAAGGGCGCGGCGGAAGCCCTCCATATCGTGCGCGGTGAGGGCCGGGTAGGTGACCAGGAAGAAGAGGGTCGGAATGGCCATCATGACGCCGAGCGCCAGCCACGCATGGTGGAGCCGGTTGGAGTCCGGCAGCAGCAGCGCCAAACCGGCGAAACTGGCCGTGGCCAGCAAGCGCGCCACAATGAGTTGCCCCAGTACCGCCGGATAGGAGAGAAAGGCCAAGTCCACCACGATCCAGAGCGGCGTAAGGATGGCGAAGAGGATCGCCACCAGACGGACCCTGGAGATAATCAGCCGCGCCCGTTGTCCACTCAACAGGTGGGAGTGGTCCGCCGGGGTAAACGTCTGCCACAGGGCGCGCCTGTCGAGAAGCTGCACCAGCCCTGAAAGGTCATGGCTGTTACCTGCAAAGAGGCGGGATATACGGGATACAAGGGCGCCCATTGAGTGCTCCGGCCGGGGACGCGAAAAGGGTGGGTGCCTGCCGTGGCACGCAGCGCTGTATTGTATATCGGCAGCGGCGGAAAAACCTATAGTTATTTGAGGGAAAAGAGGCTCGGGGGTGGTATGTCGTTGTTTGAACCGGTGGTGCGGGACACGACCATTGCCCGCGCCGCGCAGTATCTTGAGATCTCGGAGTACGAGTTCCTCGCCTTGGCCCACTGGCGGACGTTCCACGCCATCGCCCGGCGGGAGAAGCTCGACCGGCTCTTCGGCGGCTATCTCTGGGATGAGGCGAAGGCGCCGTCCTGGGCCTTGAATATGGGGCGGGAGATCGTGCGCAAGGCCGAGGACGGTATACTGATTCCCGAAGAGTACGGGGTCCGCGCACCGGTGCCGAAGCTCGAAGATCTCCTCCGGATGCTCCGCGATATCTTGATCCTGCTGGTGGTGATGTCAATCTTCGGATACGCCCTGATGTCGGCCGTGCGGCCGGGTTACTAACCTTTCGGAAAGTATTGCCGGGGTGCAATCCCTGCCGGGCGGCCTCCTGATCGGTCGAGAAGCGCAGGGAACCCGAAGGGCGCGTCCGGTGAGCCCGGCAGGGACTGCACCCCGGCAATACTTTCCGAAAGGTTAAGTAGAGGCTCGTAGTGCTAACCGGCGTTGGCCGGGGCGGTGATCTCCGTGCATTATTGGCGGATGGGCAACCAACGGCAACCGATCTGGCTCGGCGTCGATACAGGCGGCACCTTTACCGACTTTGTCCTGCTGGAGGGCGGCCGCCTGCGCATCCACAAGGTGCTCTCCACACCGGCGCACCCCGAGCAAGCGATCCTGCAAGGCATCCGCGAGTTGGGCCTCGACGGCGCGGCGCTGCAACTGGTGCACGGCTCCACCGTCGGCACCAACGCGGTGCTGGAGGGGAAGGGCGCGCGGACGGCGCTGGTCACCAACCGGGGGTTGGGGGATCTGTTGACGCTGGGCCGCCAGAACCGCGACCGGCTCTACGACCTGGAGCCGCCCTTGGTGGAGCCGCCGGTGCCCGCCGATCTCTGCATTGAGACCGGCGGCCGGATCGATCCGCGGGGACGGTGCGTGGAGCCTTTAACGGACGAGGATATCGCTGAAGTATCCAGGGCGCTCCGGGAGTTGGCGCCCGAGTCGGTCGCCATCAACCTCCTCTTCTCATTCGTCGATGGGTCCGGTGAGCGCCGCTTGGCGGAGGCGGTGCCGGAAGGGATCTTCGTCAGCCGCTCCTCGGAGGTCCTGCCCGAGTACCGCGAGTACGAGCGAGGGATTACGACTTGGCTGAACGCCTATGTCGGGCCGCGCA
>SKJZ01000078.1 GCA_007121755.1 Halorhodospira sp.
AGCTGCAGGATCACCGGCTGGTCCTTGCCCAACATGTCGCCCGCGGCGATGCGGAAGAGCAGGCTGTAGGCGATCTGTCCGGCGGCGCCGGTCACGGATACGCGAACGGGTGCTTTCATTGATGATCTCCTCGGTAACGAAACCATGGTGGCCCAAAGGCTCTCGATTGTGATTGCGCCCCGGCGTAGGCGCCACACATGAGCGTATGATTGCCAATGGGTTTACTTATGGGCCGCGCATTGTACCAGAAGGCGCATCCCCGCCACCGCGCCGGGGCCACTCCAACGCCGCGCCCGGCACCATCCCGGCAAGCGCATCGGCGCGCCCGCAGTGAACGGCGATCTCAACCAAACCGCTGGAATTTTCGTACCAGAACACCTCTCCGGGCGGCACGTCCGAGAATGTGCGCGCCCTATGCACCGTGCGCCCGGCTACCTGCAGGACCGTGGCTTCCGGCACAGTCACCGCCCGCCTTCCGGAGACGGCGTTGCCGTAACGGTCGAAATAGATCACCGCGTCGCGCTCCGCAGGCCAATCCATACCCACGACTGATTGGTCCTCGATCGCCGTGAGGCCGTCATAGCATCCTTGAGACAACGCCACGGCGGCGGGCGCGAAGTAGTCGCGGCCGTGGAATGTGGGTGCGGCATCGGGGGGCGTAGGAGGGAGCGCGAAGGCCTGCCGCAATGTGGCGCGGGCGAAAGTCGGGGCGAGCAGTCCGTTGTCGGGGCCGATCAACCACCGCCCATCGGCCTCGACTGCCAATCCCCCCCGCGGCCCGCCGACGCCGGGGTCGACAACCGCCACCACCGTGACACCTTCGGGAAGGTAGGCGGTATAGGCCGCCAAAAGATAAGCGCCTGCCCGGGGGTCCCAAGCAGGCGCGTCATGCATCAGATCGACGACGGGCACGCCACCGGGCAGTCCGCAGTGGAGCACGCCTTTCATTTGCCCGACGTACGGCCCTTCATAACCGAAGTCGGTAAAGAGAAACAGCACGGGGCGTTCATCCGCGCCGCGCTTCCCTATGCGCCGGCGCTCTGCTCCCGCGGCTGCTCCGTGTTCTCCTGCCCGGCGCTTTCGTCCTGCTGAGCCGCTTCCGGCGCCGCTTTGGATGTGGGCAGTTCGTCCTCTTCGCCTTCCACCGGCTGGCCAACCAACTCTACCAATGCCATCGGGGCGCTGTCCCCAGCCCGGTACCCACACCGGAGGACGCGCATATATCCGCCGGGGCGCTCCCGGTAGCGCGGCCCGAGTTCGTCGAAGAGTTTGGTCACCAGCGCCTTATCGCGAAGCTTCGCGAACGCACGCCGGCGGCGGGCCGTCGTGTCTTCCTTGCCCAGAGTAATCAGCGGCTCGGCCACCCGGCGCAACTCCTTCGCCTTGGGTACCGTAGTGCGAATCACCTCATGCTGTAGCAGCGCACTGGCGAGATTCTTCAACATCGCGCGCCGATGGGCACTGGTTCTGCTGAAATGTCTTCCGGCTTTTCGGTGACGCATGACTAGAATTCCTTTAAGTGAGCAAAAGGCCTCGGCGGTAAGCCGTCCTCAACCGGCGGCACGGCCCCGCTCATGAAGGCCGATGGGAGGCCAATTCTCCAACCGCATACCCAGAGAGAGTCCATGGGCCGCGAGGGTCTCTTTGATCTCTGTAAGCGACTTCTTCCCGAGGTTGGGCGTCTTCAGCAACTCGACCTCCGTCCGCTGGACCAAGTCGCCCACGTAGTGAATGCTCTCCGCCTTCAGGCAATTCGCGGACCGCACTGTGAGTTCCAAGTCGTCTATGGGACGCAGCAAAATGGGATCGATCTCCGGCTCTTCGCCCTCCAGATCTCCTTCGGCGGCGCCCCCTTCCAAATCGACGAAGGCCGCCAACTGATCCCGCAACAGCGAAGCGGCGAAACGTACCGCCTCTTCCGGCGTCATTACGCCGTTGGTCTCGACATCAAGCGCCAGCTTGTCGAGGTCGGTCCGCTGTTCCACACGCGCGCTCTCCACCGCGTACGAAACCCTGCCCACCGGACTGAAACTGGCGTCGATGGCCAGCCGCCCAATCGGCCGTTCATCACCCTCGAATCTGGCGGTCACCGGCTCGTATCCCCGTCCCCGTTGAATCCGCAGGGACGCCTTGAACTCCCTATCCTGGGTCAACGTAGCGATGTGCAGGTCGGGATTCTTGATCTCAACGTCGTGATCGGCTTGGATATCGGCGGCAGTCACCGGCCCCACTCCCTCCTTGTACAGGGTAAGGGTCGCCTCCTCCCGCTCATGCAGCCGCACCGCTAGCTGCTTCAGGTTCAGAAGGACATCGACCGTATCCTCCTGAATGCCTTCCACCGCAGTATATTCGTGGAGCACACCTTCGATCTCGACCTCGGTCACCGCCGTGCCGGGCATCGACGAAAGGAGCACCCGCCGTAGCGCATTGCCCAGCGTGTGCCCAAAGCCCCGCTCCAAGGGCTCAAGGACCACCTTGGCGCGGTTTTCGCTAACCGGCTCGATCTCTACCGAACGAGGTTTCAGGAAGTCCTTCAGATACCCCTTCATCGACACCACCTTTTCGTGCTTCGACAGCGAACTTACTTGGAGTAAAGCTCGACGATCAAAGATTCATTGATCTCCTGGGAGAGGTCCTCCCGATCGGGCCGTTGCTTATACGTCCCTTCCATCTTCGTGCTGTCTACCTCGACCCACGGTACCCAACCGTTGCTTTGCGCCATTTCGAGCGCCGCCTGGATGCGTAATTGCTTCTTCGCCTTCTCTTTTACGGAGACAACGTCACCCGGCTTCACCTGGTACGACGGGATATTGACCACCCGCCCGTTGACGTCGATACCGCGATGATTCACCAACTGTCGGGCCTCCGCGCGCGTGCTGGCGAAACCCATCCGGTAGGCCACATTGTCCAGCCGCCCCTCGAGCAATTGCAGCAGCGCGGTACCGGTGGCCGCGCGCTGGCGGGCAGCCTCCTTGTAGTAGTTACGGAACTGCCGCTCCAGCACACCGTACATCCGGCGGACCTTCTGCTTCTCCCGCAACTGTAGACCGTAATCGGAGATCCGCCGCCCGCGGCGCTGCCCATGCTGCCCTGGAGGCTGCTCCAATTTGCACTTGGTATCGAGCGCGCGAACGCCGCTCTTGAGAAAGAGATCGGTGCCTTCCCGCCGCGACAACTTGCACTTCGGTCCAACGTACTTCGCCATTCCCAGCGCCCTCTAGTTCAGACTCGCCGCTTCTTCGGCGGCCGACACCCGTTGTGCGGGATCGGCGAAATGTCAGCGATATTGGTAATCCGGAAACCCGCCGCGTTCAGAGCGCGAACCGCCGACTCCCGTCCCGGTCCCGGTCCCTTGACGTGGACTTCCAGGTTCTTGATCCCGTAATCCTGCGCGGTGCGCCCCGCCGTCTCCGACGCGACCTGTGCAGCGAACGGCGTGCTCTTGCGAGAGCCACGAAACCCGCTGCCACCGGCGCTCGCCCACGACAGGGCGTTACCCTGACGATCGGTTATTGTGATGATCGTGTTGTTAAACGTTGCGTTGATATGGGCGACACCGTCAGTAACAGTACGCTTAATCTTCTTGCCGCGCCCGCGGCCGGTTGCCTTCGCCATAGGTCTTCGTTTCCCGTAGTCGGTGCTTCTCAGATATCCGCTGGGAGAGATGCTCCCCGCTTACCGGCTCGCCGGCCCGCGTCGCGGCCCCTTGCGCCCGCGCGCGTTAGTGCGTGTGCGCTGGCCACGGACCGGCAGGCTGCGGCGGTGGCGTATCCCGCGATAACAACCCAGGTCCATAAGGCGCTTGATATCCATGGCCACCGACCGGCGCAGGTCGCCTTCCACAATGTACTTGCCAATCTCTCGCCGCAGGCTCTCGAGTTGCTGGTCATCCAGCTCCCGAACCTTGCGGTCCTCCGGCACGCCGGCGGCCTGACAAATCGTGCGAGCGCGGGTCCGCCCGATGCCATAGATCGACATCAAAGAAACCCACACATGCTTCTGAACCGGAATGTTGACACCAGCAATTCGGGCCATGGGACCTTTGCCTCTCCCGTCGTACGCGGAGCAAACCGCGCATAATATCCAAACCGTTACGCCAGCGGCAAGATTACCCCTGGCGCTGCTTGTGCCGCGCTTCGGTGCAAATCACGCGCACCCTGCCGCGGCGCCGAATGATCTTGCAGTTGCGGCAAATCTTCTTTACCGATGCCCTGACTTTCATCTTCCTGTCTCCAATCTTCCGCGCCGGCGCGACCCGCCGAAAAGCGCGGAAGGATACCAGTCATTCGCCACGGATACCAGCGGCCGCCGCTCCACCTTGTCGACCGGTTACCTCAAGAGCCCCCCGCCAGGGCGGGTGTGCCCCTTGAGATTGGCCTTCTTCATGAGCGGCTCGTACTGGTGCGACACCAAATGGGACTGCAACTGCGCCATGAAATCCATCACCACAATGACACAGATCAACAGGGACGTACCGCCGAAGTAGAACGGGACGTTCCAATAGAGGATCAAGAATTCAGGCATCAGGCAGACCGCCGTAATGTAAAGCGCCCCGGCGAATGTCAGCCGGCTCATGACTTGATCTATGTATTTCGCGGTCTGCTCACCGGGGCGAATGCCAGGAATAAACGCTCCGGATCGCTTCAGGTTGTCCGCGGTATCCCGCGCGTTAAACACCAACGCGGTGTAGAAGAAACAGAAAAAGATGATCGCCGCTGCGTAAAGCGCCACATAGATTGGCTGCCCCGGTGACAGAGTTGCCGCTATGTCGCCCAACCAGCCCAACCCTTCGGCGTCGCCGAACCACTGCCCCGCCGTGGCAGGGAACAGAATGATGCTGGACGCGAAAATAGGCGGGATCACACCGGCCATGTTCAACTTCAACGGCAGGTGGCTCTGTTGGGCGGCATACATCTTGCGCCCCTGCTGCCGCTTCGCGTACTGCACCGTGATCCTGCGCTGGCCCCTTTCGATGAACACGACGAACGCGGTTACCGCGGCGGCCATCAGCAACAGCAGGATAATCGTGGCCGCTCCCAATTCCCCGGTACGTTGCAGCTCCAGCGTCCCACCCAGCGCCCCGGGGAGGCCAGCTACGATACCGGCAAAGATGATGATCGAAATTCCGTTACCAATGCCACGCTCGGTGATCTGCTCACCCAACCACATTAGGAAGATCGTACCGGTGGCCAAGGTGATCGTGCCGATGAACACAAATGCGGGCCCGGGGGTCGCGGAAATGCCTTGGCTCTGCAATGCAATCGAGATACCCGTCCCCTGGAACAGCGCGAGGCCAAGCGTGCCGTAGCGGGTGTACTGGGTAATCTTGCGCCGCCCGCGCTCACCTTCCTTCTTCAACCGCTCCAGCGTCGGAATCACCGCGGTGAGCAACTGCATGATAATGGCGGCGGAAATATACGGCATCACCCCGAGGGCGAAGATCGACAGACGCTCCAACGCCCCGCCGGCGAACATATTGAACATTTCCAGGATAGTCCCGCGCTGCTCCTGGACCATCTGTTCCAGTGCGCCGGCATCGATTCCGGGAATGGTGATATGAGTGCCGATGCGGTAGATCACCAGCGCCATCAACACGAAGACCAGGCGCTGCCGCACCTCGGTCAGCTTGCCCAGCCCACCGAGCCCGCCTGCAGCGCTGCCGCCCGCGCGTGCCAAGTCAGCCCTCGCCCGTAACGACGCGGCCGCCGGCCGTTTCAATCGCGGCGCGCGCGCCCTTGGTGACCTTCACTCCACTGACGGTTACCGCGCGTTCGATCTTGCCGGAGGCGATGATTTTGGCCGTACGCATGTTTTTGCGCACAACGCCGGCTCGTTTTAGCGCCTCGAGATCGACCGTATCGCCCTCGACCCTGGCGATCTCGGCGAGACGGACCTCCGCGACGCCCAGCCCCTTCCGGGACTTAAAGCCAAACTTGGGTACCCGGCGCTGAAGCGGCATCTGGCCGCCTTCAAAGCCGACTTTGTGGAACCCGCCGGAACGGCTCTTCTGTCCCTTATGGCCACGTCCGCCGGTTTTTCCGAGCCCGGACCCAGCCCCACGGCCGACGCGCTTGCGCTCCGGCCGCGATCCGCTAGCGGGCTTAATGGTGTTGAGCCGCATCACGCCTCCTGAACTTCCAGCATGTACGCCACCTTGCGGATCATCCCGCGGTTCTCCGGGGTGTCTTCCACTGTGACTGTATGGTGCATACGACGCAGCCCAAGACCGGCAACGCACGCCTTATGGTCCGCGAGCCGCCCATGCACGCTGCGCTTTAGGGTCACCTGTAGCTTCTTTTTGCTCTTAGCCATGATCAGCCCGCAATCTCTTCGACGCTCTTGCCGCGCCGCGCGGCCACTTCCTCGGGTGAGTCCATGCTCGCCAAGCCGTCCACCGTGGCGCGCACCACATTAATCGGATTACGCCCACCAATGGCCTTGGCAACCACGTCTTGAACCCCAAGGACCTCGAAGACGGCGCGCATCGCGCCCCCGGCAATGATCCCGGTGCCCGGCGACGCCGGTTTCATAAACACCTTGCTCGCCCCATGGAAGTGAGTCACGGGGTAACGCAGTGTCGAACCGTCCAGGTAGACGTTGCGCATATCGTTGCGCGCCTTCTCCATGGCCTTCTGAATGGCAGCGGGCACTTCACGCGCCTTACCGTAGCCGAAGCCCACACGACCGGCCCCGTCTCCCACCACCGTGAGCGCGGTGAAGCCGAACTGCCGGCCACCTTTTACCACCTTCGCCACGCGGTTGATGGCTACGAGCTTTTCGCGCAGCCCATCGGCGCTCGTCATATCGCCGTTCGCCATAACTATTTATCCCCGACTAGAACTGCAGGCCCGCTTCACGGGCGGCTTCAGCCAGTGCCTTCACCCGGCCGTGGTACTTGAATCCGGAACGATCGAACGCCACCCGCTCCACCCCGGCTTCCCGGGCGCGTTGAGCGATCAACCGTCCAACCTCGGCGGCGGCCTCGGCATTACCGGTGCCGCCCTTCCGCGACCGCAGGTCGCCCTCCAACGTGGATGCCGCGACCAAAGTCCGCGACCCATCGGGCTCCACCACCTGGGCATAGATATGCCGCGGCGTACGATGCACCGACAGGCGCCGAACGCCGAGATCGACAATCTTGCCCCGCGACTTCCGGGCCCTTCTCATGCGCGCTGTCTTCTTGTCCATGTCCGCCTGTCGCCTACTTCTTCTTCGCTTCCTTCAGCACGACCCGTTCATCAGCATACCGAACGCCTTTGCCCTTATAGGGCTCCGGCGGACGGTAACCGCGGATCTGTGCCGCCACTTGACCGACCTTCTGTTTGTCCGATCCCTTGACCACCACCTCTGTCTGGCTCGGGCACTCCAATGTCACGCCTTCCGGCGGTTCAAACTGCACTGGATGCGAAAACCCGAGCGTCAGGTTCAAGGCACGTCCCTGCAACTGGGCGCGATATCCGACGCCCTTCAACTCCAGCTTGCGCTCGAACCCTTTGCTCACGCCGGTGACCATGTTGTCGACCAACGCGCGGGTCGTGCCGGCCAACGCCACGGCCCGGGTCGATTGCTGGCGCGGCTGCAGTCGAATCACATTATCTTCGTGCACCGGCTCGACGAGCGGATGACAATCCCACTCCATCGTACCGAGGGAACCCTTGACCCGGATATGGCTCCCCTTGAGCTCCACCTCCACACCGGAGGGGATATTTACTGGCGCCTTGGCGACTCTCGACATGGTTACAAGTCCTGTTAAAAGACCACGCAGAGCACTTCACCGCCGTGCCCCTGGGTGCGTGCCTGGCGATCGGTCATCACGCCCTTGGACGTGGAGACGACCGCGGTACCCAGCCCGCCGCGCACTTGCGGAAGCTCGTTTTGGCCCCGGTAGACACGCAGCCCGGGACGGCTCTGCCGCTGGATTTCCCGGATAGCGGGCCGGCCCTCGAAATAGCGCAGAGTGATCTCCAACTCCGGCTTCTTATCGCCACCGACGACACGGTACTCGGAGATATAGCCCTCTTCCTTAAGAACCGCGGCCACGTTTTGCTTTAACTTCGACGACGGCATCCGTACCTGCGCATGCTCCGCGTGAAGGCCGTTCCGAATCCGGGTCAGCATATCGGCGATAGGGTCGGTCATGCTCATAGCTCGGCCCTCACCAACTCGACTTTACAAGCCCGGGAATCTCACCAAGCATGGCGGCCTCCCGCAGCTTGTTCCTGGACAGTCTGAATTTCCGGTAGTAGCCCCGCGGCCGCCCGGTGACCTGGCATCGGCGGCGCAGGCGCACGGGGCTGGAGTTCCGCGGCAGCTGTTGCAGCTTCAGTTGCGCTTCGAAGCGCTCCTCCACTGAGGATTCCGGACTGTGAATGATCGCCTTCAGCGCCTCGCGCTTCGCCGCGTGCCGATCAATCAGCCGCTGGCGCTTACGCTCACGCTCCACCATGGAAACCTTGGCCATGTGCCCTGCTCCTCTTGAACCTACGTGCGGAAGGGAAAGCCAAAGCCCTCGAGCAGGGCCTTCCCCTCCTGGTCAGTAACCGCCGTCGTGGTCACCGCGATATCCATACCCCGAATCTGATCGACGTTATCGTAGTCGATCTCCGGGAAGATCAATTGCTCCCGAATGCCGAGGTTGTAGTTACCCCGGCCGTCGAAGGACCGTGGGGAAAACCCACGGAAATCCCTTACCCGCGGCGCCGCGATATGGATAAGCCGCTCAAGAAACTCGTACATGCGGTCTCGGCGCAGCGTTACCTTGCAGCCGTTAGGCCAGCCCTCGCGAATCTTGAATCCGGCCACCGACTTGCTCGCCAAGGTGACTACCGGCTTCTGGCCGGCGATCATCGCCAACTCGGCCTGCGCGACCTCCAGGACTTTCTTGTCCCGAGTCGCCTCACCAAGCCCCATGTTGATGGTGATCTTCTCAAGCCGCGGCACCTCCATCACGTTCCGGTATCCGAAACGCTCCCGGAGGGCGGGGACCATCTCGTTCAGGTACTGTGTGCGAAGCGTCGCCATCACCGCCCCCTCAGGCATCAACCAGCTTGTCGTCGGACTTGAAGTACCGCACCTTTTTCTCGCCTTCGTAACGAATACCCACCCGGTCCGGCCGCTCCGAATTCGGGTTGTATATCGCCACATTCGAGATATGAATCGGCGCCTCTTTCTCCACGATCCCCCCGGTGGTCCCCTGCATCGGGTTGCCACGGGTATGCCGTTTGATCATGTTGACATTTTCCACCACCAGCCGACCCCGCTCCGGGATAACCCGGCTCACGCGACCGCGGCGGCCCTTATCCTTTCCGGCGATGACGATGACCTCGTCACCCCTTTGAATCTTCCGCATGGTGACCTCGCCTACAGTACCTCGGGCGCCAAGGAAATAATCCGCATGAATCGCTCCGTCCGCAGCTCCCGCGTCACCGGACCGAAGACACGGGTTCCGATGGGCTGCAAGTTGTTGTTCAACAACACTGCGGCATTACCGTCAAAGCGAATCTGTGAACCGTCGGGGCGACGCACGCCCTTCCGGCTGCGAACCACTACGGCGTTGTATACCTCTCCCTTCTTAACTCGCCCCCTCGGGACCGCGTCCTTGACGCTGACCTTAATGATGTCGCCAATGCCGGCGTAGCGGCGCTTGGAACCACCCAGCACCTTGATGCACTGCACCTGCCGGGCGCCGCTGTTGTCGGCTGCGTTGAGGAGGGTCTGCATCTGGATCATGGCGCTCTACTCACTCGGCTCTGGCTCCGCAAGGGAGCACTTCCCCCGCGCTACCGCGCGGCCCGTTCGACGATTTCCATCAACCGCCACGACTTGTTCTTCGACAACGGGCGACACTCCTCGACTGTCACCCAATCGCCCTCACGGGCCTCGTTGGCCTCGTCGTGTGCATGCACCTTGGTAGAGCGGCGAACATACTTTCCATAGAGAGGATGTTTCACCCGGCGCTCCACCAGCACGGTCACCGTCTTATCCATCTTGTCGCTTACGATGCGCCCGGAGACGGTGCGCTTGCGCTCGGTTTTCTGCTCGCTCATGCCCGCTGCTCCGCGTTTTTGCGCTCGTTCAGCACCGTCTTGATGCGCGCAATATCGCGCCGCACCACCTTGAGCTGATCCGGACGGCCCAACTGCCCTGTGGCCTTCTGCATCTGCAGATTAAACTGCTCCTTGCGCCGCTCCAGAAGCTCCTTCTGGAGATCCTCGGTGCCCTTCTCGCGTAGCTTGCTTGCGTCCATCACATCACCGTCCGGCTAACGAACGTAGTCTTCACCGGAAGTTTCGCGGCGGCCAAGCGGAACGCCTCACGCGCCGCCTCCTCGGAAACCCCCTCGATCTCGTAGAGCACCCGTCCCGGCTGTATCGGGGCCGCCCAGTACTCCACGTTGCCTTTACCCTTGCCCTGCCGAACCTCGAGAGGTTTCGAGGTAACCGGCTTGTCCGGAAAGATACGGATCCAAATCTTTCCGCTACGTTTAATGTACCGGTTGATCGCGCGACGGGCGGCCTCAATCTGCCGGGCGGTGATCGGCCCGCGGCTGGTCGCCTTGAGGCCGTACTCGCCGAAGCTCACCCGATCCCCGCGGCTCGCGAGACCGGAGTTGCGCCCCTTCTGCTGCTTACGGTACTTGGTGCGTTTTGGCTGTAACATGGCGCTCGCTCCCTTCCGGTTAACCCTTGGCCGGAGTGGCGCGCCGCGCCCGCTCGGCCGGAGCACCCTCTGTCTCGGTGTCGATGATCTCGCCCTTAAAGACCCAGACCTTGACTCCGATGACTCCGTAAGTGGTCTTCGCTTCCGCCAATCCGTAGTCGATATCGGCCCGCAGCGTGTGCAGTGGCACCCGGCCCTCGCGGTACCACTCGCTGCGTGCGATCTCAGCGCCGTTCAATCGTCCGGCCACTTGGACCTTGATCCCCTGGGCGCCGACGCGCATCGCGTTGCCGACCGCACGCTTCATCGCGCGCCGGAACATGACTCGCCGCTCCAGCTGCCCAGCGATGCTCTCGGCCACCAGCATGGCGTCAGCCTCGGGCTTACGGATCTCTTCGATATTGACGTGTACTGGCACGCCCATCCGCTCGGCGATCTCTCCGCGCAAGCGATCGATATCCTCGCCTTTCTTGCCTATCACAATCCCAGGCCGGGCGGTATGGATCGTCACCAAGGCGTTCTTCGCCGGGCGCTCGATGCGAATCGTGCTCACCGACGCGTTTTTCAGCCGTTTCCTGATGTACTCACGGACCTTCAGATCGGTATTGAGGTACTCCCCAAACCGGCGGCTGTCGGCGTACCACATGGAACGCCAGTCTTGCGTGACCCCCAACCGGAATCCGGTGGGATGGACTTTATGACCCATGCCGTCCTCTCTTCTCGTTCGCCTCAGTCCTCGGCGACGGCCACGGTGATATGGCTCATACGCTTGAGGATACGGTTGGCGCGCCCCTTGGCCCGCGGCCGGATGCGCTTCATTGCGGGCCCTTCGTCGACATAGACCTTCGAAACCCGCAACTCGTCAATATCTGCGCCGTCGTTATGTTCGGCATTGGCAACGGCGGACTCCAGCACCTTGCGGATGATGGCCGCGCCCTTCTTGCGGTGAAACTCCAACTGCCGCAGTGCCGCGTCGACCGGAAGGCCCCGGATCTGGTCGGCAACCAAGCGCGCCTTCTGGGGCGAAATCCTCGAATAACGGAGCGTTGCTTGGGTTTCCATGACGCCCCCCCCTTAACGCTTCGACTTCTTGTCCGCCGCATGCCCCCGGTATGTCCGGGTAGCGGCGAACTCGCCGAGCTTGTGGCCAACCATGTTCTCG
Organism: Halorhodospira sp.; assembly: GCA_007121755.1. GTDB lineage: Bacteria > Pseudomonadota > Gammaproteobacteria > Nitrococcales > Halorhodospiraceae > SKYL01. The sequence continues at coordinate 11,822 of SKJZ01000078.1, forward strand.
TTAATCAGCACCGGCACGTGCTGACGCCCGTTGTGGATCGCGACGGTCAGCCCGACCATGTCCGGCATGACCATCGAACGTCGCGACCAGGTCTTGATCGGACGTTTGCTGCTGCTTCGGTTCGCCTCTTCCACCTTCTTCAAAAGGTGGTGGTCGACGAACGGCCCTTTTTTGGTCGAGCGTGGCACGGCTATCTACCCCTTACCGCTTGCGTCCGCGCACGATGTACTGCGTCGTGCGCTTGTTCTTACGCGTCTTATGGCCCTTGGTGGGCACGCCCCATGGCGTAACCGGATGGCGCCCACCGGAGGTCCGCCCCTCACCACCGCCGTGAGGATGATCCACCGGGTTCATGGCGACACCGCGAACGGTGGGCCGGAATCCAAGGTGGCGCTTCGCCCCGGCTTTGCCCAGGGTGCGGAGACTATGCTCTTGGTTGCTGACTTCGCCGACCGTCGCCTTGCAGTCGGCCCGCACTTTACGCATCTCGCCGGAACGCAGGCGCAAAGTGGCGTAATTCCCTTCGCGGGCGACGATCTGCACGGATGCACCGGCCGATCGCGCCAACTGCGCGCCCTTGCCGGGCTTTAGCTCCACGCAGTGAACCTGGGTGCCCACCGGAATGTTCCGAAGCGGCAACGCGTTGCCGGCCCGAATCGCCGCATCCCGTCCGGATTGAATCGGCGAGCCGATCTCAATGCCGCGAGGCGCGATAATATACCTTCTCTCGCCGTCTACATAAAGGACCAATGCGATATGGGCGGTCCGGTTCGGATCGTACTCCAGCCGTTCCACCCGCCCGGGAACGCCTTCCTTATCGCGCTTGAAGTCAATTATGCGGTAGCGCTGCTTATGCCCGCCCCCACGATGGCGCGTCGTAATCCGGCCCGCGCTATTACGCCCGCCGGTTTTGTTCTGCTTCACCACCAAGGGCTCGTACGGCCCACCGTCGTGCAGCCGGGCATCCTTGGTGCGAACGACGAACCGCCGCCCCGGGGATGTCGGTTTACTCTTGACCAGTGCCATGGCTCGTTCTACCCCTTTACTCGGCGCCGCCCATAAAGTCGATGTCGTAGCCCGGCTCCAGGGAGACGTAGGCCTTTTTCCAATGCGCCCGCCGTCCGCTCAGGCGGCCGAACCGCTTCTGCTTACCCTTCATCTGCGCGGTCCGAACATCCCGGACTTTGACCTCGAAGAGCTTTTCCACAGCCGCCTTGACCTCCCGCTTGCTCGCATCACGCGCCACGCGGAAGACAACCTGCCCCGCCTGGTCGGCGATAACCGTACTCTTCTCGGATACGTGCGGACCCTTCAAAACTGTATAGAGGCGCTCTTCATTCATGACAGCCACTCCTCGATGCGGCGGATCGCCGGCACCGTGATCAGCACCTGTTCCGCGCTCACCAGGCCCACCGGATCCACTGTCGCGGCCTCGGCAAGCTCAATACCGGAAAGATTACCCGCCGCCAGCGCCAAGTTTTCCGTCACCTCATCGACTACGATGAGCAAGCGTCGATCCAGACCGATAGTCTGAAGGCGCGCCATAAGATCCTTGGTCTTCGGCGTCTCCAGCGTGAAGGACTCCACCACCGCGAGCCGCTCCTGCCGCGCCAACTCAGATACGATCGAGCGCATGGCCCCACGGAACATCTTCCGGTTCACCTTCTGGCCATGGTCCCGCGGCTTCGCGGCGAACGCCCGACCGCCGCTCCGCCACAACGGGCTGCGGATCGTGCCGGATCTGGCGCGCCCGGTCCCCTTCTGGCGCCAGGGCTTTTTGCCCCCGCCGGAAACCTCGCTGCGCGTCTTCTGGGCCTTCGTACCGGCCCGTCCGCCCGCCAGATACGCGGTAACCACTTGGTGGATCAACGCCTCGCGGAACGGCACACCGAAGGCCTCGTCGGAGACCTCCACACTGCCGGCGGCCTTTCCTCTATCGTCGTTCAGCTTGAGCTCCATGGCTCCCCCTGTGCCCCGTTACGCCTTACACGCCGGACGGACAATTACGTCGCCGCCTACGGCGCCGGGCACCGCGCCCTTGATCAGCAGCAGATTGCGGTCACTGTCCACACGCACGACTTCAAGGCTCTGCACCGTCGTGCGCCTGTTGCCCATCTGTCCGGCCATGCGTTTACCCTTGAACACCCGCCCCGGTGTCTGACACTGCCCGATGGAACCGGGAACGCGGTGTGACTTGGAATTGCCGTGGCTGTTCCGCTGCGCACGGAAGTTGTGGCGGCGGACGGTGCCCGAGAAGCCGCGCCCTTTACTGGTCCCGCGAACGTCGACCAACTGACCGGCCTCGAACGCGTCCACCCGGATCTCGGCGCCGGGCTCTAGTTCAGCGGTATCCCCGTCTTCTTCCAGACGGAACTCCCAGCAACCCCGGCCAGCCTCGACGCCAGCCGCGGCAAAACGGCCGGCCTCCGGTTTCTTGACCCGTTGCGGCTTGCGCTGACCGGCAGTCACCTGCACGGCCCGATAGCCGTCGGTCTCGTCACTCTTGACCTGGGTGACGCGGTTGGGCAGCGCCTCGACCACGGTCACCGGAATGGAGCCGCCGTCATCTGTGTATATCCGCGTCATGCCGCGTTTGCGACCGACGATTCCGATTGCCATCGTCCGCCTCTCCTGCATCTAAGGTGGTCCGGGCGCGAACGCCCTCAGTAGAGCTTGATCTGGACGTCCACGCCGGCGGCCAGGTCGAGTTTCATCAACGCGTCGACCGTCTTGTCGGTGGGATCGATAATGTCCATCAAGCGCTTGTGGGTCCGGATCTCGTACTGATCACGCGCATCCTTGTTCACGTGCGGCGATGTCAGCAGCGTGAACCGCTCCTTCTTGACCGGCAACGGAATCGGACCCTTCACCTGGGCACCGGTCCGTTTGGCGGTATCGACGATCTCCCTTGCCGACTGGTCGATCAGCCGATAATCGAAGGCCTTCAGCCGGATCCGTATCCGTTGGTTACTTGTCGCGGTTGCCATATCAGGGTCACTCGATAATCTTGGTAACGACGCCGGCGCCCACGGTCCGGCCGCCCTCGCGGATGGCAAAACGCAAGCCGTCCTCCATCGCGATCGGCGCAATCAACTGCACCGTCATCTTCACGTTG
>SKJZ01000043.1 GCA_007121755.1 Halorhodospira sp.
TCCCGCGCCGCGCGCGGCGGGCGGCGCCCGTTACCGTTAAGGCATTAGAAGGAGAGGCTGAAACCGACATTGAACATCACCCCTCTTGGATAGTCCTCGTCCTCATACTCCACGCCGTCCAGCGCGTAGGCGATATCCAGCTCCAAGGTGCGAAAGAGCGTCAGACCGGTGGTCACGTAGCTCAACTCGGTGCCGGTCAGGTTCTCCCGGTAGCCGAACCGCCACGCCGGCATCAACCGCAGCGGCGAGGCGGTCGAGACGCTGAGCACGGCCCACTGGAACGTATCCCCCACCGCATCGCGCGCCTCGTTGACGTCGACCGACGCGGCCACCACCCAGGTCTGGTCTTCGGTATACAGCGCGCCCTCGAGGGTCCATTGGGGGTCCATCGTCCACGTCTCTTCGAGGTCGATGCGGTCGGCGAAAGACTGCGCGGCCTCGCACCGGGTCCGCTCCTCGCCGGTCAGATCCCCGCACTCCTGTCCAATGGCGCCGTAGTCGAGCGCCGGCTCGTTCAGGTTACGGCCGGTCGCGCCGACCCGGTACCGCGGCGTCACCCAGAGCAGGCCCAGATCGGCCCCGACGGCGGTGCTCGTCTCCTGGTCGGCGTCGTACTCGTCCGAGATCGCGTCGCCGATGTCGTCGGTGTCCTGCAGCGGGATGACGGTCTTGGAGAGGTCGCCCTGGTAGTGGGTCACCCCCACGCCCGCCATCAGCGTTCCGCCGCTGCTGCTCCACACCGGACGGCCGTAACCGACGGCGATCTCGCGCACGACCGCCCCCTTGATATAGAGCGAGGTATTGGTGTTCAGATCGGCCTCGGCCCCGTCGATGGAGATCTCCAGCGGCGCGTCGAGGATGCCCAGCCGGCCCTGCCCGGTATACCGGAGATCGAGCGAGACGCCGCCGCCCCCCCACGGGGAGCGCACGCTCAACGGCGTCAACGGGGCGTGCCCGAAGCCGCCAGCCTTGATGTACCCATCCTTCCCGGCCTGCTCCAAGAAGGCCTCAAAGCGCTCGACCGCCTCCTCGGCGTCCTCGACCCCGAGGTCGTCTTGATCGAGCAAATCCTGCAAGTCGTCGAGTTCGTCGACCAGGTTGTCGACGGGGCCGATCTCGGCGGCAAGGCCGAGTTGGAGCAACCCCATGCCGAACGCCGGCCCCGCCGGCGCGCTTGCCGGATTGCGTCCGGCGGCCGGCGCGTGCGGGTGGCTGACGCCGCCAAACGTCAGCGCCGTCCCGGAACTCAACCCAGTAGTGGAGGCGCCCGCCGCCGACACGAGCCCCGCCGCGAGAACCGCGCCGCCGAAGAGAGAGAGTGCTCGCATTCCGCTCACGGCCGCTCCTCCTCGTCGCGCTCGTTATCGCCGGCCGCGTCCGCCGGGGTTTCGTCCTCCGGGGCGTCGTCTTCCGAAGCTTCATCCTCCGAGGCTTCGTCTTCGGGGGCCAGATCCGTTCCCAGGACGAGCCGGACGTCGGCGCCGCGCACAATGCCTGGGTCGGCGGTCACGATCTGAATGCCCGGCAGTCCGTGTTCCAACTCCGCCGCCGCCTCGGCGAAGCCGTCGCGGTACTCGATATGGGTGACCTCCTGCACCGGTCCGGCCGGACGCTCCAAACGGCGGACCACTTGGTGGCCGAGGCGCTCCATGTGGGCCACCGCGGCGTCGCCGATGCGGCGGTCCCCGGTGCGGTTGATGATCTCCACGTCCAGCAGGCCGGTCCGCTGCTTGAGCAGATCGAGCCGCTCGCGCTCCTCTTCGAGACGGCCGGAGAGTACCGCGACGCCAGTGGCCAGGCGGTCGCTCTGCTCCTCGAGGGCCGGAATCCGCTCCCGCTCCAGCGTCGCCAACCGCGCCTCCAACTCCCGCCGGGCGGGCGCCGGGGCGGGGCGGTGGATCAAGGAGAGGCGCACCGTGGTCTCCGGCTCCGCCCCGCGCTCCACCATGTCGCGTCCGGCGCTGAGGCGCCACGTCACGCGGGGCGAAGGGGAGTAGCGGATACCGGGGCGCAAGGAGAAGGCGAACTGATTCTGCACTTCGTCGCCGGTGACGCCGATCACCGCCTTGGCTTCGCCGCTCACCGCCCACCGTCCGCCGATCGACTGCTCGATGCGATTGGCGTAGTGGAGCCGGTTCACCGCTTGATAACCGGGGGTATCGCGAAAGGCGCTGTCGGCGCGCTCGAAGCCCAGCACGCCGTCGAGCCGGGTGCCGCTTCCGCCCCGGTCGTCACTGAGGTGGACGGCGAGCCCCCATCCGTTCTTGCCGCTGGCGAGCGGAGGCGCGCCGGGCAGGACGCGGCCGTGGACCACCAGCGTCACGTTGGTAGCAGCGTCCCGGCCGGTCAACGGAAAGCCGGCCTCAAGGTGGAGCGCCCGCAGCCCCTCGTCCTCGTCCTCGCGCCGCATCGGGGCGGCGATCGCGACGTCGTACCCGGCGGCCACGCCGTAGCGGGCGTAGGGCGTCAGTTGCACGGCGTCTTCCCGCTCGTCGTCGGCCCACGACGTGGAGTCGAGTGTGAATCGGTGCTCTGTCTCACCGTCCTGCAACGCCGGACCACCGCGGAAATCGGCCCCGCCGGCGGCGGCCGGTCCGGTCACGGCGCCGAAGACCAAGGCGCACAGGAGCGCCGTGCCCCGCCCGCCGAGCCTTTGATGCGCTCGCAGATTCCCGCTATCGCGACTTTTCGCCATTCTTATTGTTGTGGTGGCTCCCCCAAAGGCCGCCCCATCATCGGTAGTGGCGGCGGGGGCGTCAAGCGTTTCCGCGGCTCCTCCGGTACGCACCGGTTCAGAACGCCGCTTCGGCGGAGAGGTTCAGCTGCATGGCGCGCGGCACGCTGTCGACCCTTTCGGTCGAGGCGGCGGCGTCGAGATGGAGGCCGCGGAAGAACGTGACACCGGCGGTGACGAAGGTCAATTCGCTGCCGGCCGCGTTGTGGCGCAGACCGAGACGCGCCTGCGGCGCCCAAGCCGAACGGGTGCGCAGCGCGCCGGCCAGCGCCACCCACTGATGCTCATCGTCGAAGTTTTCACCGAACGGCCCTTCGACGGCGTTGGCGTCGACCGACAGCCCCGCCATCCAGCGGCCGCCGCGGTGGTGGTAGGCGCCTTCCAGGGTAAGTTGCCGCTCCATCGTGTAGGTCTTACCGCGCTCGACAAATCCGGCTTCGGCGTATTCGTCGAGCAGTTCGCAGTTGCGGTCGCCGGCGTCGCAGTCGACGCCGATGTCGGCGTAGTCGAACGACGGCTCCACCAGGTTGTAGACCGTAGCCCCCAGCCGGTAACCGGGGCCGTGCCACACCATGCCGAGATCGACGCCGACATCGTTGCTCTCGCGCAGATTGTCGTTGTAGCGATCGGAGAGGGTGTCTTCGGCGTCGTCGTCGAAGAAGGCGGCGGCGCGGGAGAGTTCCACGGTGTGGTGGTTGAGCCGGGCGCCCGCGTAGAGCACACCGGCGCGGCGGACCAGGACGCCGGTCCCGTATCCGAGCGAGAAGGTCCGGTTCTGGGCCGACTGGACGTAGCCGCCGGACTCGTCGAGGGTAAACTCGGCGTCCAATTCGATCGTTTCACCGTCCGGGTCGATGATGTTGGTACCGTCGTAGCTCCAGCCGTCGTCTTGGAAGGTGTCCAAGTCGGTCGGAATATCGGCGAACCCGGTGGCGATCCGCCCCTTGTGAAGCACACTGACGTGGCCGCGGAAGCTGAAATTGAGATCCACCGTGAGGCTGCCGCGCAGGGCGTCCTGAGTGATCGACAGGGGGAAGGGCGGCGGATGGCCCTCGACGGAGAGCGCGAAGTATCCCTCCTCGGCGATCGCGTCGAGCAGTTCGTTGATGCTCTCTTCGGTGGTCCCGATCTGGTCGATCACGTCGAGGATATCCTGGACATCGTCCAATTCGCCGAGATTGCCAACCATCTTCGACAGCTCATCGGCGTCGTCGCCGACCTGTTCGAAGCGGTCGCCGAAATCGCTGACGTCGCCGAACTCGTAGCCGACGCCCAAGCCGAAGATACCCATGCGCACGCCGCGTCCACCCTCGGCGACTTCGGCCGCCGGATTGCGGGTGGCGAAGATGCCGGAGTCGGTGTATCCGGCCCCGGCGAACCCGAGATCGGCCCCGCGGGGGTGGGCGCGCTCCGCCGCCGCCGCCAATGGCAGCGCCAGACATCCGATGACCAGCGAGTATTGGATAGCCGTCCGCACGATCCCCCCCGTGGATGTGGATTCCCACTATTCTTATCGGCGCGGGCCAGTATACCTTGAGTTCGGCGGCGGAGCGTTACGAACCTTTTGGAAGGTCTTGCCGGGTAGCGCCCATACGGGGTCTCGGCCGCAGGGATGCGGCCGTGAAGCCTCCA
>SKJZ01000217.1 GCA_007121755.1 Halorhodospira sp.
GAACCGCTGGTAACCGGGATCGTCGTGCATGTAACCGATGGTGTAGATATGCACCATCAGCGAAACGAAGGTGACGGTGGTCATCATGACCGCCGTCAACCGGTCGACCAGGAAGCCGATCTCGAAGGAGAAGTCGCCAATTACAGCCCAGGTATAAACCGTGGCGTCGAAGCGCTCCAGGCCGCCCCAGGCCAAGCCGTAGAGAACCCATGCGGACAACACGCACGACGCCGCCACACCGAGAATCGTCACCGAGTGGGCCCCGGCGCGTCCGATCCACGGGCCGCCCAGGCCGGCGACGATCGCGGCCAACAGCGGTAGTAGGACAATGGCGAGCAGGATCGTCTCCATCACTTATCCCCTCATGGCGTCCAGGGCGGCGACATTGATGTCTCCGCGGGAGCGGAAGAGCACCACGACGATAGCCAGGCCGATGGCCGCCTCCGCCGCCGCGACGGTGAGTATGAAGAAGACGAAGACCTGACCGGCAATGTCTCCCATATAGGTGGAAAAACCAATCAAATTGATGTTCACCGCCAGCAGGATCAGCTCGACGCACATCAATAACAGGATCACGTTCTTCCGGTTCAGGAAGATACCCGCCACCCCCAGGGAGAAGAGCAGCGCCGCGAGAATCAGATAGTGAGAAAGCTCAATCATCGTGCCCATCCCGAACGCTGGCCGGCGGTCGCCTCCGCCGTCGATACCGGATCAACCTTCCTCATGACCGACCCCTCCTCTGTCCGGACGGCGTTCCGTTTCCATTTTCAGCACCCGCAACCGGTCGTCCTTATGGACGTTCAGCTGCTCGGGAATATCCTGGTGTTTCATATTCGTCCGGCGCCGCAGTGTCAGCGTAATGGCGGCAATAATGGCGACCAGAAGGATCACCGCGGCAATCTCGAACGGATAGACGTAGACCGTGTAAAGCACTCCTCCGATCGCGCGGATATTGTTGACGTCCGCCGCGGGCTCGGGGATCAAGCCGCCCACCAGGGCGACTTCGTCCGAAAGGATGACCACGCCCAGTTGCAGCGCCATCAGCACCGCCACCACCAGCCCCACCGGCAGGTAGCGCGCGAACCCCTCGCGCACCGGGGCGACAGTGATATCGAGCATCATGACGACAAAGAGGAACAGAACCATCACGGCGCCGACATAGACCACCACCAGGGCGATGCCGAGGAACTCCGCTCCGGCCAGCACCCAAAGCACCGCCGCGTTGAAAAACGCCAACACCAGAAAGAGCGCGGCCTGCACCGGATTGCGCACGGTGATGACCATGGTGGCGGCAAAGAGCAAGATTGCCGCGAATAAGTAGAAAACCGCCTGCTCCATATCATCCGACCTCTGGGTCAGTCTCTCCGCCTACCGGTATGGCGCATCGGCGGCCCGGTCGGCCGCGATCTGCGCCTCGTACTGATCTCCGATCTCGAGCAGCCGCTCTTTCCCGATGACCCGCTGTTCCCGGCTCTCCATGAGGTGCCAATCGATCCGGGTCTCGACGATGGAGTCCACCGGGCACGACTCCTCGCAGAAGCCGCAATAGATGCACTTGAAAAGATCGATCTCATAGCGGGTGGTCCGCCGCGTGCCGTCCGCCCGCTGGTGGGAGTCGATGGTGATGGCAAGCGCCGGGCAGACCGCCTCGCACAGCTTGCAGGCGATGCAGCGCTCCTCCCCGTTGGGATAGCGGCGCAGCGCATGCAGGCCGCGGAAACGGGGCGATTTCGGCGCCACCTCCTCCGGAAACTCCAACGTGACGCTGCGCTTGAACAGGTGCCTGCCGGTAACCCGCAAGCCCTGCAGCAGCTCCACCAGGAGGAAGCTCCGGACGTATTCGCGCAGCGGCCTCATGACCGAACCTCCATCAGAACCACGGCCCCACCCCCGCGTAGATCAACACTGTCAGAACCACCAGCCAGACCACCGTCACCGGGATCAGAACCTTCCAGCCCAGACGCATGATCTGGTCGTAGCGGTAGCGAGGAAAGGTGGCGCGGAACCACAAATAGCAGAACGCGAAGAACCCTGCCTTGAGCAGCAGCCAGACGATCCCCGGCACCCAATCGAGCGCCGGCCCGAGGACCGGCACTCCGTGGAACGGCGAGTACCACCCGCCGAGAAACATGACGGCCGCAATGACGCAAATCAAGATCATGTTGGCGTACTCGGCGAGGAAGAAGACCGCGAAGGCCATCCCCGAGTACTCCACGTGGAAGCCAGCCACGATCTCCGATTCGCCCTCGGCGACGTCGAACGGCGCCCGGTTGGTCTCCGCCACGCCGGAGACCCAGTAAACCAGAAAGAGCGGCAGCAGCGGCAGCCAGAACCAGTTCCAGAACGGCCCCGCCTGCGCCTCGACGATGCCGCTCAGATTCATCGTACCGGCTGCCATCAACACCCCGACCAGCGCGAAACCCATCGCGATCTCGTAGGAGACCACCTGGGCGCTTGCCCGCAGAGTGCCCAGCAGCGCGTACTTCGAGTTGGAGGCCCAACCGGCGACGATGATGCCGTAGACCCCCAGGGAGGTCATCGCCAGGATATAGAGCAGCCCGGCGTTGATATCGGCCACGACCCAGCCGTCGGCGAACGGGATCACGGCCCAAACGGCTACCGCCGGGCCGATGGAGAGCGCCGGCGCCAACAGGAAAAGCACGCGGTTGGCGTGGGTGGGGACCGAAATCTCCTTGAACAGCAGCTTCAATGCGTCGGCGAACGGCTGCAGCAGCCCTTTGTACCCAACCCGATTCGGCCCGCGGCGGTCCTGCATATGGCCGATAACCCGCCGCTCCATATAGGTGAAGTACGCCACCGCCAAAAAGAGCGGAATGAGTACGGCCCAGATCTTGGCGAAGATCCAAAAAAGCGTTTCGAACGTCTCGAACATGCCCGTTCTTGTCCTTGTGGCTGCGGACTAGACCGCGGTTACGGTCAAACGCCCAAAGGGCGGCCCCAGATCGACCCGCTCACGCAACGCGGCCGGCACCCAAATCGTATCCGCGGGGATGGCTTCGTCGATCCGCAACGGCAATTCCACCGCCCCGCCTTCGGCCTCAAGACGAACCATTCCGCCATCAGTCGCCCCGATACGCCCCGCGGTCTCCGCCGCGGCCACCGCCTCAGCCTGTCCAGCTATGGCCGCATGTTGCAGCGGTTGGGAACGGCGGACCAGCGGATCACCGGAGTAGATCGGAACCGCTCCCGCCAATTCGGTACCCCCGGACGCCGAACCGGCGGATGCGGCGCCCTTGTGGAAGGGGTAGCGAGACCCCGGCGCCACCCCTTCGCAGGCGGCGGCAACAATACGGTAAACCTCTTCGGCGTTATCGAGTTCGAAGCCCTCAAGCTCGAGCACCGTACCCAACGCCCGCAAGATCTTCCAGCCGGGACGCGCCTCACCCAACGGCGAGGTCACGCCGCGGAAACTCTGCCACCGCCCCTCGCTATTAACAAAGGTGCCCGCCGTCTCGCCGAAGCCGCCCATCGGCAACAGCACATCGGCGCTCTCCTTCAAAGCGTCCCCGGCGTAGACAGTAATCGCGACGACGCTGTCCGCGTTTGACAACGCCTGCCGGGCCGCCGCCGGATTCCATAGATCGGCTTCCGGCTCAACATTAAGCAGGAGATATCCCCGCAAGCCTCGCTCGACCATCTCGCGCGCGGAGAGACCGGAGAGCGGCGCCTCGGCGCCGCCGGCCAGGCGGTGCGGTACGGCCCCGGCCAACCAGCCGCCGGCGGTATTGGCGGCCTCGGCGAGCACGCCGAACGGGCCGCCCGCCAGCTCGGCCACCAAGGTGCCGAGGGCACGCAGCGTCGCAGCCTCGGGGTGGCCGGCAGCCATGTTGCCGGCCAGCACGGCGGGCCGCTCGGCCACCTTCAGTCGCTCGGCGATGCGCTGCGCCGTCTCGCTCTTCGCCGCCAACGCTTCCACGCCGTCCGGCAGATCGGCGCCCTTGCCCTTCCCGCCCTTGGCCAGCGCGCAGGCCACAGCAGCCAACTCCGCCACCATGCGCCCCGGCGCGACGGCGTGCTCCAACACGGGCTCGAAATTCCACTCGAAGCGGCGCGGGTTGAGCGTCATCACCGCAGCGCCGCTATTGGTCGCTTGGCGCAGGCGGTGGTTGATCATCGGTTGTTCGTGGCGGGTATACGCCCCGACCAGCAGCACGGCGTCCTTATCCGCCAGCTCTTCGATTCTCTGTCCCATATATGGGAATGGCGGCGCCTCCGCCTGATCGGAGGTGTCCCCCTCGCGCAGCCGGTGGTCGACATTACCGGAACCGAGGCCGCGCACGAGTTGGCCAGCCAGGTAGAGCTCCTCCAGGGTCGCCGTGGGCGCCAAAAGCGCCCCGAGCGCCTCCGGACCGAAATGGGACGCGACCCCCCGCAGGGACTCCGCCGCCCGCCGGAGGGCGATCTCCCAAGGGACCTCGCGCCACTGCCCGCCCTCTTTGATCATCGGGCGCTCCAGCCGGTCCTCGCTGTACAGGCCCTCGATGCCGTACCGGTCCCTGTCGGCCAGCCAAGTCTGGTTGATCGCCTCGTTCTCGCGCGGCACCACCCGCATGATCCGGTCGCGCAGAGTGTGCAGCTCCATATTGGAGCCGACGCCGTCGTGGGGGCTGACGGCGGGGAAACTGAGCATCTCCCAGGAGCGGGCGCGGAACCGGAACGGCTTATTGGTCAGCGCGCCCACCGGGCAGAGGTCGATGACGTTGCCGGACAACTCGGAGCGTATGCCTTCGCCGACGTAGGTCTTAATCTCCGTCCGCTCGCCCCGGAACATGCCGCCGAGTTCTTTCTTCCCGGCGACGGTATCGAGGAAACGGACGCACCGCGTGCAGTGGATGCACCGGGTCATTTCGGTGGCGACCAGCGGCCCGAGGTCTTCGTCCTCGACCGACCGCTTGCCCTCGGTAAACCGGGAGACGCCGCGGCCGAAGCCGAGAGCCAAATCCTGCAGTTCACACTCGCCGCCCTGATCGCAGATCGGGCAATCGAGCGGATGGTTGATCAGCAGAAACTCCATAACCCCCCGCTGGGCCGCGATGGCCCGCTGAGAGTCGGTGGTGATCTTCATTCCATCGGCGACGGCCGTGGCGCAGGCCGGCATCGGCTTCGGCGCCTTCTCCACGTCCACCAGACACATCCGGCAATTGGCCGCGATGGGCAGGTGCTTGTGGTAACAGAAACGGGGAATATGGATCCCGGCCCGATCGGTGGCCGCGATAACCATCTCGCCCTTGACCGCCTCCACAGCACGGCCGTCCACCTCGATGGTGACAGTCTCTTGCTCGCTCATGCCGCGGCCTCCACCGGGGAGCGGCCGTGCTCCACGTAGTACTCGAACTCGTGCCGGAAGTGTTTCAGGAAGCTCTGAACAGGCCACGCGGCCGCCTCGCCAAAGGCGCAGATAGTGTGGCCGGCGATCTGGCCGGCGGCGCTCTCCAGCAACTCGAGATCCTCCGGCCGGCCGTCGCCGTTGCTGATGCGCGTCAGTACACGGTGCATCCAGCCGGTCCCCTCGCGGCAAGGCGTGCATTGGCCGCACGACTCGGCGTAGTAGAAGCGGGAGATTCGGGTGATGGCCTTGACCATATCGGTGGTTTCGTCCATTACGATCACTCCGCCGGAACCGAGCGCTGAACCGGCCTCCGCGAGGCTGTCGTAGTCCATGGTCAGCCCCAACATGGTCTCGCCCGGTACCACCGGCATGGACGAGCCACCGGGAATCACCGCCTTGAGCTTCCGTCCTCCACGGACCCCGCCGGCCATCTCCAGAAGATCCTTGAACGGCGTGCCCATTGGAATCTCAAAGTTACCCGGACTCTCGACGTGGCCCGAGACGCAGAAGATCTTCTCGCCGCCGTTGTTCGGCTTGCCGAGATCGAGAAACCACTCCCAACCGTTACGCAGCACCGCCGGCACCGAAGCCAGCGTCTCGGTATTGTTGATGGTCGTCGGGCGGCCGTAGAGGCCGAACTGCGCCGGAAACGGCGGTTTGTAGCGAGGCTGCCCCTTCTTGCCCTCCAGGGACTCCATCAGCGCCGACTCCTCGCCGCAGATATAAGCGCCGGCGCCGATATGGTTATGCATCTCGAAGTCGACGCCCGAGTCGAGAATGTTGCGTCCGATGTATCCGGCTTTGCGCGCCTCCGCCAAGGCGTGTTCCATGCGTTCGAACGGCTCATGGTGGAATTCGCCACGCATATAGTTGTAACCGACCGACACCCCCATGGCGTAACCGGCGATGGCCATGCCCTCGATGAGCGCGTGGGGGTTGTAACGCAGGATATCGCGATCCTTACAGGTGCCCGGCTCCGATTCATCCGAATTGCAGATAAGATACTTCTGCATATCGGTGCCCTTCGGCATGAACCCCCATTTGATGCCCGGCGGGAAACCGGCTCCGCCCCGGCCCCGGAGGGCGCTCTTCTTGACGGCCTCGATCACCTCTTCGCGCGGGGTACCCTCCCGCAGGATGCGCTCCCACGCCTGATAACCGCCCACCTTGCGGTACGTCTCCAGGCTCCAGGGCTCGTCGTGGCCGAGGGTGGTGAAGCAGACCTGGTTGACCATGCTCCCTCCGGGCTTTACTGGAGCGCGTCGAGGATCTCGTCGATCCTCTCGCGCGTCAGATTCGTGTGGTAGTGGCCGTCGACGATCATCATCGGCGCCCCGGTGCAGGCGGCCAGGCACTCCTCCTCGCGGACCAGCGTGACGCGGCCGTCCCCGGTGGTCTCGCCCAGGCCCACGCCGAGCTTCTCTTCGGCGTAGCGCACCAGATCCTCGGCGCCGTTGAGCCAACAGCAGATATTGGTGCAGATGTTGACCTTGTGGCGGCCGACTGGATGATCGAGATCGAACATCGAGTAGAAGGTCGCCACCTCGAAGGCCGTGGCGCGGGCCATGCCGATATAGTCCGCAACCGCCTCCACATGCCGCCGCTCCAGGTAGCCGCCATTGGCGTCCTGGACAGCGTGCAGCGCCGGGATCACCGTCGACTGGCGCCCCTCCGGGGTGTCCGGAAACTTCGCCAACCAGTGGTCGATCCGCGAGCGCAGTTCGGCGGTGAGCACTTGATCGGCAGAGGTCGTAGCGGTCACCGATCCACCTCCCCAAATACCACGTCGAGGGAGCCGATGAGGGTCACCACATCGGCCAGCATATGGCCGCGGATCATCTCGTCCATGGCCGACAAATGGATGTAGCACGGCGGCCGGATCTTCAGCCGGTAAGGTTTGTTGGCCCCGTCGGAGACGATATACGCCCCGAACTCGCCCTTGGGCGCCTCCACCGCGGCGTAAACCTCGCCGGGCGGCGTGCAGTACCCCTCGGTAAAGAGCTTGAAGTGGTGGATGAGGGACTCCATATCGTCCTTCATCTCCTCGCGGGAAGGCGGCGACACCTTGGGGTCGTCGAGCCGGACCGGCCCCGGGTTGGCACGCAGCCAATCGACGCATTGGTTAATGATTCGCGTCGACTGCCGCAACTCTTCCATGCGCACCAGGTAGCGGTCGTAGCAATCGCCATTGGTTCCCACGGGCACGTCGAAATCGAGGCGGTCGTAGACCTCGTAGGGCTGCTTCTTGCGCAAGTCCCAGGCCACGCCGGAGCCCCGCAACATCGGGCCGGTGAAGCCCAGGGCTTTGGCCCGTTCGGGGCCTACCACGCAGACATCGACCAGCCGCTGCTTCCAGATCCGGTTCTCGGTAAGCAACGTCTCGTAGTCGTCGATGCAGGCCGGGAAGCGGTGGCAGAAGTCGTCGAGAAAGTCGAGTACCGACCCTTCACGGGCGCGGTTCATCTCGCGCAGTTCTTTCTCGCCGCGGTATGGGGTGGGCTCGTACTTCGGCATCCGCTCCGGCAAGTCGCGGTAGACGCCGCCCGGCCGGTAGTAGGCCGCATGCATGCGGGCGCCGGAGACCGCCTCGTAGACGTCGATCAGATCCTCGCGCTCGCGGAAGGTATAGAGGAACGCCGTCATCGCGCCGACGTCGAGCCCGTGAGTGCCGAGCCACAGGAGGTGGTTCAGGATGCGGGTGACCTCGTCCATCATCACCCGGATGTACTGCGCCCGGAGCGGCGGCTCAATGCCGAGCAGCTTCTCGATGGCGAGGACGTAGCCGTGCTCGTTGCACATCATCGCCATGTAGTCGAGGCGGTCCATGTAACCGATCGACTGGTTGTACGGTTTCGACTCGGCCAGCTTCTCCGTCCCTCGGTGGAGCAGGCCCACATGGGGATCGGCGCGGGTAATGGTCTCCCCTTCCATCTCCAGGATTAGCCGGAGCACGCCGTGGGCGGCCGGATGCTGGGGACCGAAGTTGAGGGTGTAGCTTTGGAACTCAGCCATCGGCGCGCTCCTCCGTGCTGCCGGGCCGGCCCTTGTACCGGTTGTCGTCGCGAATGACACGCGGCACCAGCACCCGGGGCTCGATCTCCACCGGCCCGTAGATCACCCGGCCCTTCTCTACGTCGTAGCGCGGCTCAACATTACCGATGAGCGGAAAGTCCTTGCGGAACGGGTGGCCGACAAAGCCGTAATCAGTGAGTATGCGCCGCAGATCGGGGTGCCCGTCGAAGACGATGCCGTAGAGATCGAACGCCTCCCGCTCAGGCCAGTTGGCCGCGGGCCAGATCCCGGTGACCGAGTCGATGACCGGCAGATCGTCGTCCTCGGCGAAGCAGGTCACCCGCAACCGGTGGTTGTGCTCCACCGAGAGCAAGAGGTAGACGGCGGCGAAACGCCGGCCGGTCTTCTCGGTGATCTCCTGAACCCCGTAGATGCCGGTCAGCCCCAGCCGCGGCGTGGACGGGTCTCCGACGCCACGACTGAATCCGGTATCGGTGGCGCGTTCGGTAATCCACTCGTCCTGCCCGTAAGCCGCGTAGTCGACGCCGATCACGTCCATGAGCTGATCGAAGCGGAACGGCTCCGCGTCGCGCAACTCCGTCATCACCGCCGCCAGATCCCGGGGCCGCGCCTCCACGCCCACCTCGCCGTAGGCGACGTCCGCGTGTTGCAATCTGTCCCCAAAGTGCGCTTGCAGCGCCTCTTTGAGCGTTTCCGGCTCAGCCATCCGGCCCCCCTAGCGTGCGATGGTATTGGTGCGGCGAATCTTGTTCTGCAACTGCAGAATGCCGTAGAACAGCGCTTCCGGCGTCGGCGGACAACCCGGAACGTATATATCCACCGGCACGATCCGATCACAACCGCGGGTCACCGAGTAGGAGTAGTGGTAGTACCCGCCACCGTTGGCGCACGACCCCATGGAGATCACCCACTTCGGTTCCGGCATCTGGTCGTAGACCTTACGTAGGGCCGGAGCCATCTTGTTACACAGCGTCCCGGCGACGATCAGCACATCGGATTGCCGCGGACTGGGCCGGAAGATCATCCCGATACGGTCGAGATCGTAGCGCGCGGCGGCGGCGTGCATCATTTCCACCGCGCAGCAGGCCAAACCGAAGGTTACCGGCCACATCGACCCGGTGCGCGCCCAGTTGATCAGCTTATCGGCGGACGTGGTGACATAGCCGCGCTCAAGCAGCCCTTCTACTCCCATTCCAGCGCCCCTTTCTTCCACTCGTAAAGGAAGCCGACCAGTAGCAGCCCGACAAACAATCCCATGGCCAGGATCCCGAACAGCCCGATATCGTCCAAAACCACCGCCCACGGAAAGAGGAAGGCGATCTCCAGGTCGAAAATGATGAAGAGGATGGCCACCAGGTAGTAGCGCACGTCGAACTTCATGCGCGAGTCCTCGAAGGCTTCGAACCCGCACTCATACGGCGACTGCTTTTCAGCACCGGGACGACGGGGACCGAGGACGAATCCGGCGAGCAGGGGCACTACACCGAAGACGAGACCGACCAGAATGAAAAGAAGGACCGGAAGGTAGTTTTCGAGCATCGCCCCGCTCCGTTTGGCCAGCGCCGCGGCGCCACCGAAGGGTGGCGACCATACCGCAACGAACGGCGGGGAGTTTACGAAGGGGGTGCCGCCCTGTCAACTGCGGGCGGGCATTATAACCAAGCTTATCAATCAGTTATAATGCATAAATCATGACAAGGGGGAGGGTCTCCCCCTGGAGTATTCAATGGTGCCGATGGCCGGACTCGAACCGGCACGGCTTTCGCCACCGCCCCCTCAAGACGGCGTGTCTACCAGTTCCACCACATCGGCGTAACGGTCGCCGCCCCCGACAGACCCAAGTCGATCGCCGACGGCGGCAGAGTACTTTACCAGCCGGACACCCCTCCGGCAACGCGTAGTCCACAACCTGTTGTCCACATCCGCGAACACTCTCTCGGTGGAGAGGACACGCGCCGGGCCGCGTCACTCCGCGGGCGGCGGAGGGGCGACCGGTCCATCGGCCGGCGGCGCGTCCGGATCTTCCGGCGCCGCCGGGGCATCGTCGGGTACAGCCGGGGCGTCGTCGGGAACCTCAACCGCAGGCGCGGCGGGGATCTCCTCCTCCGGATCTTCCGCAACCACCGTAGTGGGCTCGCCGACACCGCGGGCGGCGATCACCGCCAACGACAAGCTGGTCGCGAAAAACGCGGTCCCCAGCAACGTAATGATTTTGGTAAGAAAAGAGGCCGATCCGCGGGAACCGAAGACGGTGCTCGACGCCCCGCTGCCGAAGGCGGGCCCCATGTCGGCCCCCTTGCCCTGATTCAGCAGCACCAGCACCACGAGAGCCATGGCGATCAAGATATGGACGACGAGAATCGCTTGGAACATCGGTCTTTATCAGCCTCCAGGCCGCGCGCACGCATGGATGGCGAGGAACGCCTCGGGATCGAGAGACGCCCCGCCGATAAGTCCGCCGTCGACATCCGGACAGGACAAAAGGGTTTCCGCATTGTCGGGCTTCATGCTACCGCCGTACAGAATCGGCAGGCTGTCGGCAACGCCCGCATCCCGGTCGGCCACCCGTTTGCGGATGAAGGCGTGAACCGCCTGCGCTTGCTCCGGCGTGGCGTTCCGACCAGTACCGATGGCCCAGACCGGCTCGTAGGCGATCACCGCCTCACGGAAGGCATCGGCCCCGCAAGCATCGAAGACCGCGTCCAACTGCTCGGCCACCACTGTCTCCGTGCGGTCGGCGTCCCGTTCTTCCAGGGTCTCGCCGACGCAGAGGACCGGGATCAATCCGGCCCCCTTGGCCGCCGCGAACTTGGCCGCCACCCGGCTGTTGCTATCGCCGAAGAGCGCGCGGCGCTCGGAGTGGCCGACCAGCACATAGCGGCAGCCCGCTTCCACCAGCATGGCGGTGGAGACCTCGCCGGTATAGGCGCCGGATGCGTATTCGCTGACGTCCTGCGCCCCCAGGGCGACCCCCGCCGGGGCTTGTTCCGCCATAGCGGGCAGCAGCGGGAACGGCGGGCAGACCAGCAAGTCGACGCCGTCGACGCCGGCACCGCTACACCGCTCGGCGATCCGGCGGACGAGATCCCGATCACCGTTCATCTTCCAATTTCCGGCAATAATCATCCGGCGCATGGTTTCCCTATGCCTCTTGACTCTTTGGAAAGGTCGGGAAGCGTACCGGTCGGCGGAACGGAAATCAAACCTCCCTCATACCGACCACATGGGATCGCCCCCGCTCCCGGCCGGTTCATCGAGCCCGGCGGACGTTCAGTCGATCGTGTCCGACCCGGCCCGGGAGACCGCTTCGGCCAGCGCCTCCACCGTCCGCGCGACCAAGGCTTCGTCGTAGCCCTCAACCATCACCCGCAAGACCGGCTCGGTACCGGACGGGCGCAACAGTATCCGGCCGTCGGCGCCCAATTCCGACTCGGCCAGGCGCACGGCGTCACAGACACTGGGGCTCTCCAGCGGGTTGCCCCCCGGCGGCAGCGGCACATTCACCATCCGCTGAGGGTAGCGCTCCATGGGGGCCGCCAGTTCGGAGAGCGTTCGTTCGCGGGAGACCATCACCTCCAAGACCTGCAACGCCGAAATGATGCCGTCGCCGGTCGTGGTGCGATCGAGGCAGATGATATGTCCCGACGACTCTCCCCCGATCACCCCTTCCACGGCGCGCAGCCGCTCCAGGACATACCGGTCGCCCACCTTGGCCCGCTCCAGCGCCACATCGAGCCGCGCCAGGGCGTGCTCCAGCCCCAGGTTGCTCATTAGCGTGCCGACCACCGATCCGCGCAACTCCCCCCGCTGCGCCCGCTCCGCGGCGATCACATAGAGCAAGGCGTCGCCGTCCACCACTCGCCCGCTCTCGTCCACCATCACCACGCGGTCGCCGTCACCGTCGAAGGCGATACCGAGATCCGCTCCCTGCCGAACAACCTCACGGCTCAGCGCCTGTGGATCCTGGGAGCCGCACGCCACGTTGATATTCAGGCCGTCCGGCTCATTGCCGATCGCTGTCACCCGCGCGCCCATCTCGCGGAAGACCGAAGGCGCGACGTGGTAGGTGGCACCGTGCGCGCAATCCACCACGATATGCAGCCCGTGCAGCGTCACATCACGGCCGACGGAACCCTTGCAGAATTCGATATAGCGCCCCGGCGCATCGGCCACCCGCTGGGCGCGGCCAAGCGCCTCGCACGCCACCACCTGCGGCGGGCGCTCCAGCAGTTCCTCCATCGCCGTCTCGGCCTCGTCGTCGAGCTTCATGCCGTCCGGACAGAAAAACTTGATGCCGTTATCGTAGTGAGGGTTGTGGGAGGCGCTGATCACCACCCCCGCTCCAGCGCGCAGCGTGCGGGTCAGGTAAGCGATGGCGGGGGTCGGCATCGGCCCCAACAGCCAACAATGGACACCGGCGGCGGAGAAACCGGCCTCCAGCGCCGACTCGAACATATAGCCGGACAGCCGGGTATCCTTGCCGATCACGACACTATCCCCGCCTTTGTCGCGAATGGTTTGCCCCGCCGCCCAACCCAGGCGGAGCATGAAGTCGGGCGTTATCGGCGCACTCCCCACCCGTCCACGAATCCCGTCCGTACCAAAGTAACGACGCGCTCCCGCCACGATCGATCCTCCAAAGATCCTCTGACCGGACCGTGCGGATTCGGGCTGATCGGGAGGGGGTAGGGGTCCGGTTACGGGGGCGTCCGACGGCATGGATGCCGTCGGTGACCGGTTTGCGGGGAGCAAACCGGGTCGCGCAAAGCGCGCCCAACGGGTGCGGACCAGGGATGGTCCGCAACAGCGTACAGGGACGTATTCACAGCGTCCCCCGTAACCGGACCCCTACCCCCTCCCGATCAGCCCGAATCCGCACGGTCCATCGAAGCCAACTATTCAATCCCATCCGGCCGCCGGGCCGCCTGGGCCACGCGCACCGCGTCCGCCGTGGCCGCCACATCGTGGGTCCGCACCAGCCGCGCGCCCTGAAAGACCGCCAACGCCGCCGCCGCCGCGCCGCCGACCAGACGTTGGTCAAGCGGTCGTTCAAGCAGATTGCCGATCATCGACTTGCGCGACATGCCGACCAATACCGGCACGCCAAGCTCCACGAGGGCGTCCAGCCGCCCCAAGAGCTCGTAATTGTTGCGCAAGCTCTTGCCGAAGCCGAAGCCGGGATCGACCACCAAACGGTCTTGCGGAATCCCCGCCCCGGCTGCCGCCTCGATGCGTCCCGCCAAAAAGTCCCGCACCTCGCCCACCACGTCGCCGTAGCGGGGCGCGTCTTGCATGGTTCGGGGTTCACCTTGCATGTGCATCAGACAGACCGGGACGCCGGCATCGGCGGCGGCCTCCAACGCCCCGGGCGCGTTCAGGGCCCGAATATCATTGATCATTCCCGCGCCGACCGCCACCGCCGCGCGCATCACGCCGGGCTTGCAGGTATCCACCGAGATCGGTACCGGCAAGGCCTCGGCCAACGCCTCGACCACCGGCAGAATGCGCCTCAACTCCTCCTTCTCATCCACCGGCGCGGCGCCGGGACGGCTCGATTCGCCACCCACGTCCACCATGGCGGCGCCCTCTTCGACCATCCGGCGGGCCTGCGCCACAGCGCTGGCCGCGCCTGTGACCGTCCCGCCGTCGGAGAAGGAGTCCGGGGTGATGTTGACCACACCAACGACCGCCGGACGCGAGAGATCCAGCCACTGGCCGCCGCAATCAAGCCCGTCAGCCATCAGTGTTCGCTGACTGGCCCGCCGATCGGCCCTCCGCTCTCGCCGTCCCTTTTGGGATCCTCGCGGGCTCCATCAGAGACGTCCGAAGGCGTCTCCTCTTCATCTCCACCGGTGCGATCGTCCCAACCCTTGGGCGGTTTCGGCTCACGGCCAGCCATGATGTCGTCCATCTGCTCCCGGTCGATGGTCTCGTACTTCATCAGCGCTTCGGCCATGATGTGGAGCGTATCGAGGTTCTCCCGCAGAATCCGCTCGGCCGCGCTGTAATTGGTGTCGATGATGGCCCGCAACTCCTCGTCGATGGCGTGCTGGGTCTCATCGGAGACATCCTTGTGCTGGGTCACCGAGTGGCCGAGGAAGACCTCGCCCTGCTCGTCGCCGTAGGAGAGCGGTCCGAGGCGGGCGGACAATCCCCACTTGGTGACCATGTTGCGCGCGATTTCGGTGGCGCGCTGGATATCGTTCTGGGCGCCGGTGGTCACGCGATCGGAACCGAAGACCAACTCTTCGGCGATCCGGCCGCCGAAGAGACTCGCGATCATGCTGTCGAGCCGCTGCTTGGTGTAGCTGTACCGGTCCTCCTCCGGCAGGAACATGGTCACGCCGAGCGCGCGCCCGCGGGGGATGATGGTCACTTTGTGTACCGGATCGTGATCCGGCGACTTCAAGCCGACGATGGCGTGCCCCGCCTCGTGGTAGGCGGTGAGCTTCTTCTCATCCTCCTTCATGACCATCGATTTGCGCTCGGCGCCCATCATGATCTTGTCCTTGGCCCGCTCGAAGTCCTCCTGATCAACCACCTCCTTGTTGTTACGGGCCGCGAACAGCGCCGCCTCGTTACACAGGTTGGCCAGATCGGCGCCGGAGAAGCCGGGCGTGCCGCGAGCAATGATCTCGGGCTTGATATCGTCGGCCAGCGGCAGCTTCTTCATATGGACTTTCAAGATCTGCTCGCGGCCCCGCACATCGGGCAGCGGCACCACCACCTGCCGATCGAAACGGCCCGGCCGCAGCAGCGCCGGATCGAGCACATCGGGGCGGTTAGTAGCGGCGATGACGATAATCCCCTCATTGCCCTCGAAGCCGTCCATCTCGACCAGCATCTGGTTAAGGGTCTGCTCCCGCTCGTCGTGCCCGCCGCCGAGGCCGGCGCCGCGCTGACGGCCGACGGCGTCCAACTCGTCGATAAAGATGATGCAGGGCGCCTGCTTCTTCGCCTGCTGGAACATGTCCCGCACGCGGGAAGCGCCGACACCGACGAACATCTCGACGAAGTCGGACCCCGAGATCGAGAAGAACGGTACCCGCGCCTCGCCGGCGATGGCCTTGGCCAGCAACGTCTTGCCGGTACCCGGCGGGCCGACCATGAGGACGCCGCGCGGAATGGTGCCGCCGAGGCGCTGGAACTTGGACGGATCGCGCAGGAAGTCGACCAACTCGCTGACCTCGTCCTTGGCCTCGTCGCAACCGGCCACGTCGTTAAACCGGATCTTGCTCTGCTCCTCGGTCATGAGCTTCGCCTTGCTCTTCCCGAAGGACATCGCTCCGCGCCCGCCTCCGCCGCCTTGCATCTGGCGCATGAAGTAGATCCAGACCGCGATCAGGAGCAGGAACGGCGTCCAGGAGACGAGGATCTGGAGCAGCATCCCGGTGCCCTCGGGCTCCCGGGCGTCGATCGTCACCCCGTGGTCGAGGAGCGTGCCGATCAGCGCGCGGTTGTCCGTCTCCGGATTGAAGGTCTGGTACTCCTGACCGTCCACATGGTGGAAAGTGATCTCGTCGCCCTTGATCAGCACCTCGCGTACATCGCCGCGCTCCACCTGATGGAGGAACTCGGAGTACGCAACCTCCTGGGTCGGCGCAACGGTCCGATCCTGGAAGTTACTGAAGACCGACATCAATACCACGGCGATGATGACCCAAAGGATCAGATTCTTCGCCATGTCACTCATGGCATTTACCTCACGCTGACCAAAACGGCGCTATAGCGGCACCTTACTATACCGGTTGCCCCCTAGCCAGAAGATAGACCTCTCGACTCCCGGAACGCGATGCATCCGGTTTCTGGATGGTGACTCGTGAAAACGACTCAGCGAGCCGGTGGCGAAAGGCGTCGAAACCCTCGCCCTGAAACACTTTGACCAAAAATGCGCCGTCCGCCTCTAATACCTGACCGGCGAAGTCGGCTGCAAGTTCCGCCAAACCGATGGCGGCCGGGATGTCGACCGAGGGGTGCCCCGTTATATTGGGCGCCATATCGGAGAGAACCACATCGACCGGCGCCCCCGCTAACGCCTCCCGCACCATCTCCAACCCGGCATCGGTGGCGAAATCGCACTGCACGCAGCGCACCCCGTCCAGGGGCTCGATTTCCAGCCGGTCCACGGCCACTACCCGCGCCCCGCGCCTCACCGCGTATTGCGACCACCCGCCCGGCGCCGCCCCGAGATCGACTGCCGTCACGCCCGGGCGAAAGATGCCGGCGCGGCGGTCCACCGCCTCCAACTTGAGCGCGGCCCGGGACCGCCACCCCTCGGCCCGCGCCCGCTGGACATAGGGGTCTTTCTCGTGCCGGGCGCGCCGGGCCAACGATCCGCATCCACGACGCTTAGCCGCCACTATCCTCTCCCCGGGCCGCCAAAACCCGTGCCGATACCCGGTGAGCGCGCCAAACGATCCAGCCGGCGCCGGCCACCGAAGAACCGAAGACCAGCAGGAGTTCCAACCACGGCGGACCGTCCCAGCCGACGGTGAAGAGCAAGACCGTCAACAGCAGAAGCAGCACGACCGCCAACTCCACCTTCACCTCCCGCAGCGGCCCACCGCTTGCCCGCACCACGCCGCGGCGTGCTAGGGTGTCGCGTTCGTCGCTAACCGCCACCGGCCACCTCCATGGAACCTAATCAAGAGCAACTCAAGAACCTGAAACGGCGCGGACACAGCCTCAAACCCGTGGTCCGCGCCGGCGCGGCGGGACTCTCCGACGGCGTTATCGCGGAGGTCGAACGCGCTTTATACGATCATGAATTGATCAAAGTCAAACTCGCCGATACCGATAGGGATGAGTATAGGGCCATGCTGGAGCGGCTGCTCAGTGCCACCGGCGCCACGGTGGTGCAATCCATCGGGCGCGTCGCTCTCCTCTACCGCCCTAATCCGGACAAACGATAAGGTGCCGCGCGCCCGCGCGTTAGGAGTCTCGCGGCTGCACGCCGCCCGCCACCAACACCGCGGCGATCACACTATTCAAAAAGTAGAGGCTCTCGGCTAAACGGTACATGGGGTAAAAAGCCGTATCACCGGGGCTGTCCGCGCCGTCTACCGGGGGGATGAATTCCGCCATCGGCGGACGGACGCCGAACTCGCCGACGACGGTCAGGACCACCATGGCCACCACCAGCCACAGGCGCCAATGGGCGGCCAGCGGCCGGATCTTGTGGCGCCACTGCGCCGCGATCAGCACCGCCCCGCAACCCAACCCGATCCACGCCACCGAGGCGAACATCGCCTCCGCAATGCGTCCCGCGGCGGCGATGTCATCGAGACGGGTAAACAGCAGCGGCGCCGCAACGTAGCCGACGACCCACAACGCACCGACCCACAAGGTCAGCACCAGACGCTCCACCGCAGCGATCAGCATGCGGCGTCACTCATACCTCACCTCGACGATCTCGTAGTAGCGCTCGCCACTGGGCGCTTGAACCACCACCTCATCGCCCTCTTCCTTGCCGATCAAGGCGCGGGCGATCGGCGAGTTGACCGACACCATGTTCTGTTTGATATCGGCCTCATCCTCGCCGACGATCTGGTAGGTCACCTCTTCTTCGGAATCGGCATCGAGCAGAGCCACCGTCGCCCCGAAAATAACGCGGCCGCCGGCCTGTACCGTGGCCGGATCGATCACTTGGGCGTTGGCCAGCTTGCCTTCGATCTCCTGGATGCGCCCCTCGACGAACCCTTGCTGCTCACGCGCCGCATGGTACTCGGCGTTCTCCTTCAGATCGCCGTGCTCGCGCGCTTCGGCAATCGCCTGAATGATCCGCGGGCGCTCCTCGGTCTTCAAACGGCTGAGTTCCGCTTGCAGCATCTCCGCGCCACGACGGGTCAACGGGACCTTGCTCATGGCCTAGCCTCCCTGTGAAGCGTCTGTAGAGGACGCGCCTCCCAAGCCTCGAGGTGGTCCATAGCCAGGCACGTAGCCTCGGCGCCGGCAATGGTCGTTGTATAACAGACTTTGTGTTGCAGGGCCTCGCGGCGAATAGAGTAAGAATCGGCGATGGCCTGCCGCCCTTCGGTGGTATTCACGATCAGCGAAACCTCGTCGTTCTTAATGGCGTCCACGATATGCGGCCGTCCCTCCACCACCTTGTTGATGGGCCGCACCTCCAATCCGGCGCTCTCCAACACCGCCGCAGTGCCCCGCGTCGCGATCAGCGAAAAACCCCGCCGGACAAGATCCCGGGCCACCTCGACCGCCGCCGCCTTGTCCGCATCGCGCACGCTGATGAAGGCGCAACCGCCGCGGGGCAAGACCACCCCCGCCCCCAACTGCGCCTTCGCATACGCCTCTCCGAAGGTAACCCCGATCCCCATCACTTCGCCAGTCGATTTCATCTCCGGCCCGAGGATGGGATCGACGTTGGGGAACTTGATGAACGGGAAGACCGCTTCCTTGACCGAGTAAAAGTGCGGCACCACTTCACGATGCACCCCCTGATCCGCCAAGCCGCGCCCGACCATGCAGCGGGCCGCCACCTTGGCCAGCGCCACTCCGGTAGCCTTGGACACGAACGGCACCGTGCGGGAGGCCCGCGGGTTGACCTCCAGCAGAAAGATCCGCTCTTCCCCGCTGCCAATACTCTGAATGGCGAACTGGACGTTCATCAAGCCGACCACGTTCAACGCCCGGGCCAACTGCCCAGTCTGTTCACGAATGCGGTCCCGGATATCCGGCCCCAGGGTGTAAGGGGGCAGCGAACAGGCGGAGTCGCCGGAGTGGACGCCGGCCTGTTCGATATGCTGCATGATACCGCCGATCACCACCTGATCGCCGTCACAGACGGCGTCGACGTCGACCTCCACGGCGTCGTCGAGAAAACGGTCGAGGAGCACGGGCGACTCGTGGGAGACCTTGACCGCCTCCTGCATGTACTGCAGCAACTCTTCCTTGGCGTAGACGATCTCCATCGCCCGGCCGCCCAAGACGTAGGAGGGGCGCACCACCAGTGGGTAGCCGATCTCGGCGGCCAACTCCAGCGCTTCGTCCACGGTGCGGGCGGTGCGGTTGGGCGGCTGAATCAAGCCGATCTTCTCGATCAGCTCCTGGAACCGCTCCCGGTCCTCCGCCAAGTCGATGGAGTCGGGCGTGGTACCGATGATCGGCGCTCCCGCCGCCTCCAGGTCGCGGGCCAGCTTGAGCGGGGTCTGCCCGCCGTACTGGACCACCAGCCCCGCGGGGCGCTCGGTCTCGACAATCTCCAGAACATCTTCCAGGGTCAGCGGCTCGAAATAGAGCCGGTCGGAGGTGTCGTAGTCGGTGGAGACCGTCTCCGGGTTGCAGTTGACCATCAAGGTCTCGAAACCGTCCTCACGCAACGCCAGGGCGGCATGCACGCAGCAGTAGTCAAACTCGATCCCCTGACCGATGCGGTTGGGGCCGCCACCGAGGACCATGATCTTGCGCCGGTCGGTCGGCTCCGACTCGCACTCCTCCTCATAGGTGGAGTACATGTAGGCCGTGGCCGACGGGAATTCCGCGGCACAGGAGTCGACCCGCTTGAAGACCGGCCGCACGCCCCATGCGCGGCGCCGTTCCCGCACTTCGGCCTCAGCCACCCCCCACAGCCGCGCCAGGCGGGCATCGGAGAATCCCCGCCGTTTATAGGCGCGCAGCGCCGACGCATCGGCGCCGTCGAAGCCGTGAGCGCGGGCCTCCGCCTCCACCGCGGTCAACTCCTCGATCTGCGCCAGGAACCAGGGATCAATCGCGGTCATCTCCCAGACCGCCTCCAAGCCGAACCCCGCCCGGAAGGCGTCAGCCACATAGAGCACCCGGTCCGGCGTCGGATGCCGCAGTGAGTTCCGCACCACGTCGTTGATATCGTCCCGCGTCAACTCCAACCGCTCGTCAAGGCCGGTCAAATCCTGCTCCAGACCGCGCAGCGCCTTTTGGAACGACTCCTGGAAGGTACGGCCGATGGCCATTACTTCACCCACCGATTTCATCTGGGTCGTCAGATACGGATCGGCCTTGGGAAACTTCTCGAACGTGAAACGCGGCACCTTGGTAACGACGTAGTCGATGGTCGGCTCGAACGACGCCGGCGTCGCCCCGCCGGTGATCTCGTTACTGAGTTCATCCAGGGTGTAGCCGACGGCGAGCTTGGCGGCCACCTTGGCGATAGGGAAGCCGGTGGCCTTCGACGCCAACGCGGAAGAACGGGAGACTCGGGGGTTCATCTCGATGACCACCATCCGCCCGTTCTCCGGGTTGATGGCGAACTGCACGTTGGAGCCACCCGTCTCCACCCCGATCTCGCGAAGCACCGCCAGCGATGCATCGCGCATCAACTGGTACTCCTTGTCGGTCAGGGTTTGCACGGGGGCCACGGTAATCGAGTCGCCGGTATGGACCCCCATTGGATCGAGGTTCTCAATGGAACAGACGATAATGCAATTGTCGTTGCGGTCCCGCACTACCTCCATCTCGAACTCTTTCCAGCCGAGGGCCGACTCCTCCAGCAACACCTCGTTGGTATAAGAGAGGTCAAGGCCGCGCTCGACTATCTCGAGGAACTCTTCCCGGTTGTACGCAATACCGCCACCCGATCCGCCCAGGGTGAACGACGGCCGGATGATTACCGGAAAGCCGATGCGCGCTTGGGCGGCAACGGCCTCATCCATGGAGTTGGCGATCTCCGAGCGCGGCGTCTCGAGTCCGATGCGGGCCATCGCCTCGCGGAACGACTGCCGATCCTCGGCCTTGTCGATCGCCTCGGGGTTGGCGCCGATCATCTCCACGCCGCAGCGCTCCAGCACTCCATGCTTGACCAAGTCGAGAGCGCAATTGAGCGCCGTCTGACCGCCCATGGTGGGCAGCACCGCGTCCGGGCGCTCGCGCTCGATGATCCGGGCCACCGTCTGCCACTCGATCGGCTCGATATAGACGGCGTCGGCGGTCTCGGGATCGGTCATGATGGTGGCGGGGTTGGAGTTGACCAACACCACCCGGTAGCCCTCTTCGCGCAAGGCCTTGCATGCCTGAGCGCCCGAGTAGTCGAATTCGCACGCCTGACCGATCACGATCGGGCCGGCGCCAATAATCAGGATAGAGTGCAGATCGTCGCGCTTGGGCATGGGGTCAGCTTTTCGCCATCATCTCAATGAACCGATCGAATAAGGGGAGCACGTCGTGCGGCCCCGGACTCGCCTCCGGGTGCCCCTGAAAGCCGAATGCCGGCTTGTCCACGCACTCGATTCCTTGCAACGAGCCGTCAAAAAGGGAGCGGTGGGTCGCCCGCACACTGCTCGGAAGGCTCGCCTCGTCCACGGCGAACCCGTGGTTCTGACTGGTAATCAGTACCCGCCCGGTTGCAAGCTCCTGTACCGGGTGGTTGGCGCCGTGGTGGCCGAACTTCATCTTCACTGTCCGCGCGCCCGCCCCCAGACCCAACAACTGGTGCCCGAGGCAGATGCCGAACAGCGGCACACCGCTGCTCAGCAGCTCCTCTACCGCCGCCACGGCGTAGGCCATGGGCTCCGGGTCGCCCGGACCGTTGGACAGGAAGACCCCGTCGGGCCGTGCGGCGAGCACCTCGCTGGCCGGCGTTCGGGCCGGCACCACGGTCACCTCGCACCCGCGGTCGACCAGAAGCCGCAGGATGTTTTCCTTGATCCCGAAATCGTAGGCGACCACCCGGAAACGGCCGGAACCAGACGGTGCCGGCTCGGCGTCGGCGGTCCCCAGGTCGAGGTGCCAACTCCCGCGCCGCCACGACTGCTGCGCGGTGACGCCCGCCTCGCCGGCCAAATCCTGGCCGGCCATGCCGCTGTAGCTCCGCGCCGCCTCGAGCGCGCGCGCCTCATCCACATCGCCGGCCATCAGACAGCCGCCGAGAGCGCCGTGCTCACGCAACCGCCGCGTCAACTTACGGGTATCAATGCCGGCAATCGCCACGACTCCCTGGCTCTGCAGCCAAGCGCCCAACCCGGACTCGGCGCGCCAACTGCTGGCCCGCGGCGGTACATCACGCACTACCAAGCCGGCCAAACGCGCGGAAGCGGACTCCCGATCAATGGTATTGACGCCGGTATTGCCGATATGGGGATAGGTCAGCGTCACGATCTGACCGGCGTACGAGGGGTCGGTGGCGATCTCCTGATAGCCGGTCATCGCGGTATTGAAGACCACCTCGCCGGTAACGGCGCCCGCTGCGCCGACGGCCTCCCCCCGAAATACCGTGCCATCCGCGAGGGCTAGCAGCGCTGGCCGAATCAAGGAACCCTCCTCACTCTCTGGGAACGGCGCCACCGATCCGCCGGGGCGAAACGGGCTGCGCGCGGTGCGCCCGAACCGGCCGGGCAATAAACAGCCCGTGCCGAACAAAACGGTAGCCCCGGCGCAAAAAAGGGAGGGACAAGCCCTCCCGCCATTAAGTGGCCCATGCGCCGGAACACTCAGCCTATACTAAATCCAGGCGCTGGCTATTCTACCCGGCACGGCGCATAGCTGTCACGATATCGTCGGCCTGGAGGCCAGGGTGGTAAGCTCTGCGCCCACGGCTACGATCGATGGCCGCGGCACGCTTC
The DNA here is from genome assembly GCA_007121755.1 of Halorhodospira sp. GTDB lineage: Bacteria > Pseudomonadota > Gammaproteobacteria > Nitrococcales > Halorhodospiraceae > SKYL01. Next base: position 22,933 of record SKJZ01000217.1, read on the forward strand.
GCCCCCCCGTACTCACTCCCGGAGGTGATTTGACGGCTCTCGCTACCAAACAACTCACAAAGACGTACGCCGGCGGCAAGGTCGCCCTACACGGGATCGATCTGACAGTGGACGCTGGCGCCTTCTTCGGGCTTCTGGGGCCAAACGGAGCCGGCAAATCGACCCTGATCGGCATCGTCTCCACCCTGGTGACAAAAACCGCCGGTAAAGTGCGCGTGTTCGGCCACGATCTCGATCTCGATCCCTGGGCCGCGAAATCGCAGATCGGATTGGTCCCGCAAGAGTTCAACTTCAATACGTTTGAGACCGTCGCCCAGATCGTTCTCAACCAAGCGGGGTATTACGGCATCCCACGCCGGGTCGCCCGCCAGCGCGCCGAGCGCTATTTGAAGAACCTGGGCCTATGGGAGCGGCGCGACTCCGTCTCCCGGACCCTCTCCGGCGGCATGAAGCGCCGGCTGATGATCGCCCGCGCGCTGATCCATGAGCCGCGGCTGCTTATCCTCGATGAACCGACCGCCGGGGTGGATATCGAATTACGGCGGTCGATGTGGGATTTTCTACGCCACATCAACGACCAAGGCACCACTATCATCCTTACCACCCACTATCTGGAAGAGGCGGAAAGCCTGTGCCGCGATATCGCGATCATCGATGACGGACGCATCATTGAGAACACCGATATAAAGACCCTTTTGCGCCGGCTCTCCACGCACGCATTCCTACTGGATGTAACCGATATTCCGAAAGAGTTGCCGGAACTGCCCGCATTTTCGCTGCATCAAGTGGACGAGACCACCCTCGAAGTGGAGGTTCCCCGGGAACGAGCCCTGACCGAGGTGTTCGCGGCATTGGCCGAACACGGGATCACTGTCAGCAGCATGCGCAACAAGTCCAACCGCCTGGAAGAACTGTTCGTGCGGCTGCTGAAATGGCACGGCGAGCATAAGGAGACGGCCGAGTGATCACTCCATCCGAGCGCCTGCGTACGGCCGCTGTCTCACTGGCGACCCTAGTCCGCAAAGAGACGCACCGGTATTTAAGGATTTGGATGCAAACCCTGCTGCCGCCGGCGATCACCATGACGCTCTATTTCGTGATCTTCGGCGGCTTGATCGGCCCGCGCATCGGCCCCATGGAGGGGTATAGCTATATGGAGTTTATCGCGCCCGGCATCATCATGCTGGCCGTCATCACCAACTCGTACGGCAATGTAGTCTCATCCTTTTTCGGCGCTAAGTTCCAACGCCACATTGAGGAGCTTTTGGTCTCCCCCACACCGAACATTGTCATTCTTCTCGGCTACGTGGCGGGAGGCGTCGGCCGCGGGCTGCTCACCGGCGCCATCGTCACGGGCGTGGCGCTGTTTTTCACGCGCCTGCCGGTGGAGCACCCCGTGATCACGATCTCGGTAGTCGTGCTGACGGCGACGCTCTTCTCAATCGGCGGCTTCATCAACGCCATCTATGCAAAGAAGTTTGACGACATCGCCATCATCCCGACCTTCATCCTCACGCCCCTGACGTACCTGGGCGGGGTGTTCTACTCCCTTTCCCTGCTTCCGGAGTTCTGGCAGACCGTCTCGCTTGCCAATCCGATCCTCTACATGGTCAACGCCTTCCGCTACGGCGTGCTGGGAACAGCCGATATCCATATCGCAGTGGCCTACGCCATGATGCTCGGCTTCATTGTCCTGTTCGGGATGTTCGCGCTCTACTTATTGAACCGGGGCACCGGCCTGCGCGCTTGAGGGTTCGACAATGGATATCCACGACAGCCCGCTACTGACCGATCTCTATCAACTCACCATGGTGGACAGCTACCTGCAGCGCGGCATGGTGGGCCCCGCGTCGTTTGAGCTTTTCTCCCGCAAGCTGCCGCCGGGGAGGAGCTTTTATATCGCGGCCGGCATTGAAGAGACCGCGGCGTGGTTGGAAAACTTGGCGTTCGGCGAGGACGAGTTGGAGTGGGTCCGCAGCTGCGGCCACTTTCGTCCGGACTTCGCCGACGAACTCGCGACCATGCGGTTCACCGGCCACTTCGACGCGGTCCCCGAGGGAACGGTGCTCTTCCCCAATGAACCGATCCTGCGCGTCACCGCGCCCTTGCCCGTGGCCCAACTGGTCGAGAGCCGGCTGATGAACCTCGTCCACATCCATACGCTGCTGACCTCCAAGGCGGCACGCTGCGTGCTGGCCGCCGGCGGCCGGCGCTTGGTCGACTTCGGCATGCGCCGCGCCCACGGCGCCGAAGCGGCGCTCGCCGCCGCGCGGGCCACTTGGATCGCTGGATTCGACGGCACCGCCACCTGCCTGGCCGGCGCGCTCTACGGTATTCCCACAGTCGGCACCATGGCCCACTCCTATATCCTCGCCTTCGAGAGGGAGATCGACGCCTTCCGCGCCTTCGCCGATGCCCATCCTGACAACGTCATCCTGCTGATCGATACCTACGACACGATGGCGGCAGCCCACAAGGTGGTGCAGCTGACCCGTGAAGGAATCCCGGTGAAAGGGGTGCGCCTAGACAGCGGCGACCTCGCCGATGAAGCGCGCAAGGTTCGGAGCATCTTCGACGAGGGTGGCCAGCAACAGATCCAAATCCTTGCCAGTGGCAACCTCGATGAACACGAAATCACCAGGCTGATCGCGGCCGGAGCGCCAATCGACGGCTTCGGGACCGGAACGCTGGTTGACACCGCAGCCGACCAGCCCCACCTGGACATGGCCTATAAGCTACAGGAGTACAACGGCCAACCCCGGCGTAAGCGCTCGACCGGAAAAATGCACTGGCCGGCGCGCAAACAGATCTTCAGGGTTTTCAATGAAGAGACTTGCGCGGGAGACACTGTCGGCCTCGCCGATGAAACCTTGTCGGGCAGCCCCCTGCTGGAGAGGGTTCTGGAAAACGGCAAGCGTCTTGGTCCGGCAACCGGCATTCAACAGATCCGGGAAAGAATCCGCGACAACTTGCGGCAGCTGCCGCCCGCGTGCCTTCGCCTAGACGCGTCACCGGAGGCCTATCCGGTGACGATCTCGTCCGCTCTGGAGGAGGCCGCCCGCAAGGCCGACAGCTACCAAGTCTAGGCGCGGCACGGCCCCTCCGTGCATCAATTAATGCGGAGTTCTTCCAAATCCCGGCCGCTGGCCTCCCACTCCTTAACCCAACTCGGTTTCCGTCCGCGGCCGGACCACCCTTGGTTGGCATCGCTGGGATGACGATACTTCATCGGCACCTTGCCACGCGCGGCGCCCTTGGCGCCGCCCGCGCTACCGACCAATTCAGTCAGGCTGAAGCCGTACTTTTCGGCCACGGCCTTCAATTCCCGCTGCGCCTCTTTGGCCTCATCGCGGCGCCGCCGTTTAATCTCCTTGTCAATCTGCCCTTTCAGTTCATCAAGCTCTTTTACAGAATACTTTGAAAGATCCATAACATCCCCCTCTGTCCAGCCTCTGCCATACGACCCGGCACATCATCAATTAGCGCACCACCGTCGAACCCATGGCTGAATTATGCAGAAGCAGATGGGTAATCCGCAAGCGTTTAACAAAAAAAACCGATCGACAACCGATATTGCCGACATTCCCTTTGCGGACCTTTTACTAGCGTTACGGAAAGTATTGCCGGAGGGAGATCTCTACGGGGGCGTCGGCGGCATGGATGCTGCCGTTGAGCGTACAGGGATGTATTTACAGCGTCCCCCGTAGAGATCTCCCTCCGGCAATACTTTCCGTAACGCTAGTAATCACGCTTTATGGGTTCAATAGGGTGTGCGTCCACCCCGCGGGGGCGAACTCATAACGCTCCCGATCGTGGAGACGGCCGTCGCCAGCCTTCCATAGCTCCACACTATAAGGAATAATCCGATAGCCGGACCAGTGGGCCGGCCGGGGGACTTCGTTGGGAAACGCCGCCTCAACCTCCGCCACGCGGGAGTCGAGTTGTTCACGCACCGCCAGGGGCTCCGATTGGCGCGACGCCCAGCCACCGATCTGACTGAGTCGAGGACGTGACGCCCAGTAGCGGTCCGCTTCCCCGTCGCTCACCGGCGCCACGACGCCGCGAATCTCCACCTGCTCGCCCAACGGCTGCCAGAAAAAGCAGAGGGCCGCCCGCGGATTCTCCGCAAGCTGCCGCGCCTTCCGGCTCTGCCGATTGGTATAAAAAACGGCGCCGCTCTCATCCAAACCTTTCAATAAAACAGTACGCGCCGATGGCCAACCGTCCGCTCCGGTGGTCGCCAACACCGCCGCCGCCGGCTCGATCAGATCGGTCTTCCCCGCCCGCTCCAAGGCGTCCCACACGCGTTCCACGGCCTCGCGATAGACCCCGTCGGTAGGGGGAGTTGCCGCGTACTGATTACTCTCCATCCGGTTCCACCTTCAACGTCAATCCCTCCTTATCCACAATGCGTAGCCGCTGCCCCTTCTTCACGGGCGTCTCGCTGACCGCGTTCCAACGCTCACCCGCATACCTGACGGCACCGTGCCCGGAAAAGTCCTCATCGGCGACAGTCGCGGCGCCGATCAACTCATCACCACCCCCGAGTTTCGGACGGCGCCACGCCTTGAGCGCCATCGTCGCAATTCCGGTAAAGATCAGCAAGCTGGACAGCGTAAAGCCGGCGATCACGTAGGCTGAAATCTGAAAACCCGGCACATCGGTATCCATGAGCATAATGGAGCCGAGGACAAAGGCGATCACCCCTCCTATTCCGAGAATACCGAAGCTGGGCATAAACGCCTCCGCCACCATGAAGCCGATGCCGAGCAGGATCAGCGCGACACCGGCGTAGCTGATCGGCAGGGCCTGGAAGGCGTACAACGCCAGCAGGAGACTGATTCCGCCCAACACGCCGGGCACCAGGGAGCCGGGATTCATCAATTCGAAGATGATCCCGTAGATGCCGAGAAGCATTAGAATATAAGCGACATTGGGGTTGGTCAGAACGGCCAGCAGTTGATTGCGCCAGTCGGGCTCCATCCTCTCGACCAGCACCCCGGCGGTCTCCAGGGTCATCTCGCCCACTTCCAGCTTAACCGTGCGGCCGTCGGCCTGGCGGAGAAGGTCATCGACGCTCTCCGCCAGCAGATCGATGACATTGAGCTCCAACGCCTCGCTGGCCGGGATACTCACTGCCTCGCGCACCGCCTGCTCGGCCCACTCGACGTTACGCCCGCGCAACTCCGCCAACCCTTTGATATACGAAACGGCGTCCTCCAAGACCTTGCGCTCCATCGCATCGGCGGGACGGCGCTCCTCCGGAGGCTCATCTTCATCCTCGTCCTCATCGGCCACCTCGTCGTCCTCCTCCCGCGCACCGGGAAACGGCCGGCCGTTCTCCTCCTCACCACCGGGAAAGATGCCGCCGCCGCCTCCGATCTGAACGGGCGTGGCAGCCCCCAGCGTAGTCGCCGGCGCCATCGCGGCGACATGGGAGGCGTAGAGGATATAGGTGCCGGCGCTCGCGGCCCGGGCGCCGCTGGGCGCAACATAGGTGGCCACCGGCACACGGGACGCCAGTATGGCGCCGATGATATCGCGCATGGCGGTATCGAGACCGCCGGGGGTATCGATGCGCAGGATGACCAGAGAGGCGTCAATATCGTCCGCCCTGCGCAACCCCCTGGTCACGTAGTCGGTCGTCGCCGGCCCGATGGCCCCTTTGACGTCGAGCATCAGGGCGGCGGGCTCGTCCTCCTCACCCATAGCGGCCGGAATCACGAACAGGAGACAGAGCAACGAGAGTGCAAGCAGCCGTTGCGGGATCATGCGGATACTCCGAAGATAAAGACCCGACTGGATAGTGTGGACCGTCCGGGGATCTCGCACCAGAGTACCGCCGACACAGAAAGGCCTGCAGCCCGGCCCCGGTCGGGCCAGGCCGGCTGCGGAGCGGGCGCGGAGATAGAGTCACCGCACCCGCTTCCTGCCAGGCAACTTCAGCCCTTCAACTGCTCCAGGATACGATCGCGGACACCCTCAACGCTGCCCGTGCCGTTCACGGCCACGTAACGGGGCGCGTCCGATCCGCCCTGGTCGGCGAGCTTGGAGTAGAACTCCACCAACGGGCGCGTCTGCTCGTGATAGACCGAGAGGCGGTGGCGCACCGTCTCTTCCTGGTCGTCATCCCGCTGCACCAGATCCTCTCCGGTGGCATCGTCCTTGCCCGGCACCTTCGGCGGATTGTGGGTAACGTGGTAGACCCGCCCGGAATCCGGATGGACACGCCGGCCCGACATCCGTTCGACAATGTCCTCGTCCGGAACCTGGATCTCGACCACGGCATCGATCCGGACGCCGTCCCTGACAAGGGCCTCGGCCTGAGCAATGGTTCTCGGAAAACCGTCGAAGAGGAAACCGTTGGCGCAATCCGGCTGCGCCGTGCGCTCCTTCACGAGGCCGAGGATAATATCGTCGGAGACCAGCCCACCGGCATCCATCACCTTTTTCGCCTCCAGCCCCAGTGGCGTCCCCTCCTTGACCGCCGCCCGCAACATATCCCCGGTGGAGATCTGCGGGATCGAGTAGGCTTCACACAGATACGCCGCCTGCGTTCCTTTGCCAGCTCCAGGGGGGCCCAATAGAATAATACGCATAACACCTCCGCTCTCATTGAATAATGAATGCCTGCTGATGATCCTTGGAAAACCGCCACACGGAACCGTTCCTATGGTGTTTTTCCAAAGATCAACCCGCCAGTATGCGGTGAGCCTAACAGACCGTATCGGCAATGAGGGTCTATGAAATATAAGAGAACAATTATCTATCAGAGTGGTAGGCCGGCCTCAATCCAGTTTCATTGGGGGGACCATAAGCTTGGCCGAATGCCCCCCGAGCGGACGACAGCGCATTACCTGATAAACCTCCGCCTAATCCGTATATTAGCCTCTTTTACGTTATTGTTTCTGTCGAGTGCGCTCTACGCCAACAGCCACTGCGACGCGCCGCCTCAAGCCGGCGTGAACTGGGTTGGCTGCGATCGGACCGGGGCTGACCTCCAAGGGCGGGATCTGGAGCACTCCACGCTCACACAGACAGTGCTGGATGGCGCCGACCTCTCCGGCGCCATGTTGCGCAGGGCCGATCTCGGAAGTTCCAGCTCCATCGAGACGCTATTTATTGATGCGAACCTAAGCGGCGCCCGGCTGGTCTCCGCGGATCTGCGCCGGGCGAACTTTACCGGCGCGGATCTCCGCGGTGCCCGCATGGAACGCAGCGAAGCCGCCGAAGCCGTTTTTCGGCATACGAATGCCGAAGGGCTCAGCGCCGGGTCGGCGCTCTTCAACGGCGCAGACTTCAGCGGCGGCGCCAATCTCACCAACGCGCTGTTGCGGAGGGCGGAGTTGCGCGGCGTGGACGCGGTAGGCGCCACCCTCCGCGGAGCGGAGCTGCGGGGAGCCAATCTGGAGGGAGCAGATTTGACGCAGGCGGACTTGAGCCGCGCCGACCTGCGAGACGCCTACTTAGTGGACGCCGTCCTCCGTGACACCGACCTTCAACGGGCGGATCTACGCGGGGCCGACATCACCGGCGTGGACTTCGAAGGCGCCCGGTTGGGCAACGCGATATGGGTGGACCGCCGGCGCTGCCGCCCCGGCTCTATCGGCCGCTGCGAGTAACGAAGTCGAACCGGCGGGTATTCCGCGCCCGCCCCTCGGCATCGTATTGCCGCTCGACGAAGACGGCCCGACCGCTCCCGGAGAGCGCGAAGACGGTCGAACTGCGCGTCCCGTACTCGGGGCCAACGATGAACATCGGAGCCAGGAACCGCTCTCTCGCTATGCCGACACCGGTATCCGGCAGCTCCGCATCATCAGGCTGGCGGCGGTCGTAGAGCATCTCCAGCAAGGCGTCCGGATCGGGAGCGCCGCCGGCGCCTCTGCGCCCGATGATCTCCGCCATCGCGGCCTTCGCCCACTCCGTCTTGGGCCACGGGGCATTGAGGGGGCCGTTGCTGATAGCGTGTATACCGGGGTCCAACGCCGCCACCGCCGTCTCTCCCCGATTGGAGCAGCACAACAGGCTGTCGCGATCGCCGTAGAGGAGAGTAAAACCGGGGAACTTCTCTCTCTCAGTCTCCAGCCATGCGTGAAATGCCTCGGTACCGGCGGCGGCAAGCCACGCCAACGGCAATGAACCCCGGCTGGCCCCTTCAACTGGCTGCGGTGAGGAGTCACGGAAATTCGTCACCGCGGCAAAGCGGCCGTCCTCCCCGGCCCCGAACCAAGTACCCCCGGCACGGCGATCGCGCCCGGCAAGCACCCCCTGTTCCGGCCACCAGTGGGCGGGATCCGTATCCCGGCGGTGAAACTCATCACGGTTCGCCGCCACGACCAGCGGCCAACCACGGGATTCACGATAGGCGACAACGATTAGGCACACCGCGCCCTCATCGGGTCAACGCGTTGAAAACGCGAACAGCCTGCCCCGGGCATCCAGCACGTAGAGACGGCCGTCCTCGCCCCTTAACGGTGGCTTATGGATCGGCACGCCGGACAGGCGGGTCCGGTCGACAAAAGCCCCATCCCGCACCCGCAGCCAATTCAGATATCCGGAGCCGTCGGCCACCACCACGTATTCATCGTGAACCACCGGGGCAGTTAGTACCAGCCCTTCCAGCGCATCCTGGCGCCATGCAGTAGCCCCGTTCTCACGGTCGAGCGACCAGACAAGACCGTCGTCGTCAACCACGAAGACCGCGTCGCCGGCGGTGGCCAATCCTCGATGGCTTGCGATCTCCCGGCGCCACACCTCGGCTCCGTCGACCATGCGATAGGCAGCCACAGCGCCCTGATAAGCCACCGCCAGCGCGAGCCCCCGGTCGATCAGGGGGTCCGCGACGATATCGGCCATCCGCTCCAGATCACTGACCCCGCGCCGCTCCTGGACCTCGCGCTCCCAGTTCGCCTCCCCATCTTGGACGCTCAACGCTACCAGACGACCGCTCTCCAGCCCCACCACGACGCTGCCACCGGCCACGGCCGGCGCGCTATTGCCGTGCAGCGTAAGGGGCGGAAGGGTGCGCTCGAAGATCCACAGGCGCCCGCCCGTCTCGGCGTTCAGTCCGAAGATGCGGCCGTCGGCGCTCCGGGCCACCACCACGCCACGCGTATAGCGTGGCGGCGCCAATACCTCGCTGGAGAGCGTCTCGCGCCAAAGCTCATCGCCGCTTTCCGGGTCGAGGGCGTAGACGCGCCCCTTGCGGTCGCCGAGCAACAGTAGGCCGCCCTCCACCACCGGACCGGCGGATAGCGGCCGCTCCATCCGCCGATGCCAGACTGTCGTACCGCTCCGGGCGTCCAGGGCACGCACCCACCCCCGGCTGTCCGCTACGTAGATGCGTCCGCCACCGTAGGACGGCGCCAAGCCGAAACCGGCCGCTCCTTGGCTGCCGGCGGGCCAGCGGCTCCACTCATGGGCGACCGAAACGCCTGCAAACTCCGCCTCCGGCTTAGGATCGGGGGGCGGCGTGGGAGAACCGGCGCAACCGTGGAGCATCAACACGGCGGTAATGAGCGGCAGAGACCACCAGTGTCGCACCCGGCTACGCTCCCTCGTCCAAGTTCCCGAGTTTCAGTTCGATAAACCGCCGGGCCTGCGAACTCAAACGGTCGGCTTGTAAGGCCTCCCGATACGCCTCCACGGCGGCGCTCGACCGCCCCATGTTGTACAGCAAATCGCCGCGCAGGTCGGCGTAAGCGCCGGCAAAGCCCGGAGAGACCGGCACCGAGACCAGCGCCAAGGCCTCATCTTCACGCCCGGCGGCGGCAAGCGCGCGAGCCTGCCGCAATCGGGCCAGCTCGACCAGTGCGGTGTCGCCGCTATTCTCAACCACCCACCCCAGGGCTTCCGCGGCCGCGATATGTTCTCCGTGTTCCATCTGGCGCGCCGCAAGCCGCAGCGCGGCCATGGCCGCGTAACCGCTGCCGGAATGTTCGTCCATCACTTGCCGGGCGGTGCGCGCCACCTCATGGAGATCGGTCCCGCTCCGTTCGGCTTGCAGGAACTGCCCATAAGCCACCGTGGCATCCCGGGCCTGGCCCTCCTGCCACTGGCCGTAACCCCACCAACCGGACAGACCGGCCACGGCCAATCCAACGCCGAACACGATAGCGCGGCCGTTGTTCCGCCACCAGTCGCGCAGCGCCTGGATCTGCTCTTCATCTGTTTGGTCCATGGATGCTCCTTTTGAACCTCTCAATCAAGATGTTCTTGCCGGATCAGTCGGCGCGCCGGGTCTCCACCAACAGCGCCGCCAAAACCTCCGGCAGATCGTCCCGGGCCACCGCCCGCTGCCCGCCTTCGCCGCGCAGGCTCTTGACAGCTACCCGGCCCGCCGCAACCTCTTCTTCGCCAAGAATCAATGCGACAGCCGCGCCGCTGCGATCGGCCCGTTTCAACTGGCCCTTGAAGCCCGCGCTGCCGGGATGAACCTCCAGCCGCAACCCCGGCAGCCGGTCGCGTAACGCTTCCGCGAGCCGCAACGCCTCGCCGGGATCGGCGCCGACCACCATATAGGCGTGGGGCGCGCCGTCGAACTCCCCGCTGCCGGCCCGTTCCGCCAGCAACGCCACCAAGCGCTCCAGGCCCAAAGCGAACCCGATGGCTGGTGTCGGACGCCCGCCCAACTGCCCCACCAACCCGTCAAACCGCCCGCCGGCACAGACTGTCCCTTGCGCGCCCAGGCGGTCGGTGATCCACTCGAAGACGGTCCGGGTATAGTAGTCAAGGCCGCGAACCAGCGCCGGATTCACGGTGTATTCGATGCCGAGACGATCCAGCAGGTTCCGCACCGTAGCGAAGTGGGCGGCCGACTCCTCGTCCAGCGCATCGAGCAACCGAGGCGCGCCCTCCATGACCGCTTGCACGCCCGCATCCTTGCTGTCGAAGATACGCAACGGATTCGTCTCCAGACGGCGCCGGCTGTCGTCGTCCAGAGAGTCGATATGCTCCCGAAGGTAGGCCACCAAGCGCTCGCGATGGACGGCGCGCGCCTCGGGCGTACCCAACGAATTGATCTCCAAACGCACGTCGTCCGCCAACCCCAACCGCCCCAACATGCGCGCGGTCATGGCAATCATCTCGACATCCAGTTCCGGCGCAGCAACGCCGAACGCCTCGGCGCCGACCTGGTGGAACTGCCGCAACCGGCCCCGCTGGGGACGCTCGTGACGGAACATGGGCCCCATGTACCATAGCCTCGGCTCGCCCCGGTTCAGAAAGCCGTGCTCCACGCCGGCACGCACGCAGCCCGCCGTTCCCTCGGGGCGCAACGTGAGGCTATCCCCGTTGCGATCCTCGAAGGTGTACATCTCCTTTTCGACGATATCGGTCACCTCGCCGATGGAGCGTTTGAACAACTCGGTGCGCTCCACTACCGGGAGGCGTATCTCCCGGTAGGCGTACGACTCCAAGGTGTCCCGGATCACGGTCTCGGCCCGTTGCCACAACGGGCTCTCGGCGGGCAACACATCGGAGAACCCACGGACGCTCTGAATACCCTTACCCAAACCTCTACTCCGTGTCGGACACGCTGAACCGCGCTACACGGTTGCGAGTATGCGGCCTCAGGTTCACCGCTTCTCCGGCGAAATCGACCTCGACGTAACGGACATCGCCAATCACCAATTGGTAACTTTCGGCGTGGTTGAATTCGATGGTTTCGGGCCCGACCACCAATTCCCGGACCAACCTCTCCGCACCGGCTTCTACCTCGATCCACGCCTCGCCGCCGTCATCCACTCGAATCACCAGCGGACTGTACTCCCGGACCGGCGCAGAACTGAATGTCCGCGGGGCATCGTTCGGCGGCGGTATAGTCGGCGCCGCCACCGACTGCTGCGCTGAAGTGTCCGGGACCGCCTCCAATCGCGGTATTGGCTCCGCATTGGCAGCGGACGCGGGGGATTCCGATTCCTCCGGCCCCGCATCGACAGCGGACGCGGGGGATTCCTCCCGCTCCACATCACCCGGGCTCTCCTGCTCCCGCGTTTCGGATCGCTCGACCACGATAGGAGGCGCCTCTTCCACCGCCGGGGCCGGTTCGACCGCCTCCGGCACCCCGCTCTCCCCGGCGCCCTGGAACCAAGCCAATCCGGCCGCCATCAGCGCAACCGCAATCCCGCCACCGACCACCCACGCCCCAGTGTTGCGTTGGGGCTTGGCTGGATCGGGCAGCGGTTGATAAATATGGATTTTTTGGGCCTGATCCGGCTCCAGGGCCTCGTAGTCGGCTACTACCTCGTCCGCATCGATATCGAGCAGCCGCGCGTATGAGCGCAAATACCCCCGCACAAACGTAGCCGGCGGCAATCGTTCAAAGTCGTCGGCCTCCAACGCTTCGACGCTCGCCGCAGGCAAATTGAGATGGGTCGCTACCGCTCGCGTAGAGAGCCCTTGGGCCTCTCTGGCCGCCCGCAGCCGCTCGCCCGGAGACACGTTGGAAAAACTCTGCTCCGCCGCCGTCCCATTGGCTTCGCTCCACCCCTGGTCGGTCTCGTTCATCGTGTTCCTCGCTCACCCTTCAGCCGCTCAGCATAACGCGAATCCGGGTAGTGCTCATGCAATTGTCGGCGGTACGCATCGGCCCGCCCCTCCATCCCCGCAGCGCGGTTGGCGTGTACCGCCCAGTAAAGCCCCCGCGGAGATAGCATCCCAGCCACCTCGGCATACCGCTCCAGCGCCTCCACCGCCTCGGACGCCTCCCCCTGCAATTGCAGGATCTCCCCCCGGCTGCGCCACGCCGCCGGAAAATCGGGAGCGGCCTTCAGGGCGGCGTCCGTGTATCGGTGCGCCGCTTCGATATCCCCGTGATCCAAGGCGCAAATCGCGGCGTTGGTCAGCGGCACCTCCGGACGCGCATAGGCGGGGGCGGATGCCGCCGCTTCCAAATGCTCCAGCGCCTCCGTAACGTCCCCATGCCGGCACAATACCCGGCCCAAGTTGTTTCGCAACGCGCCACTTTCCGGAGCCGCGGCGACCGCCCGCCGATGGTGGTCCAGGGCGGCTTCCGGTGCCCCTTCCATTTCCAGCACCAGGCCGAGTCCGGCCAGCGCCCGCGGATGTTCGGGTTGCAGCTCCAACGCCCGCTCCAGACGCTCCGTGGCAGGCCCGAACTGCCCTTCGCGCAGCAGGTGAAGCCCCACCCCGGCGTGGCTGTCGGCGGCTTCGCGATGGTCCCGCACCTCCGGCGCCGAAGCGCATCCCGCCACCAGCAGCGCCACCAACCACAGCGCGCGCCTCACCCGGCCGCGATTCCCCCTCTGTCCCGTTCGCCGCATCGTCCCTTGCCCCCCTCTCCTTGGAGACGCCCAACCAACTGACCGCACGCGCCGCCGATATCGCCGCCACGGCTGGAGCGAACGGTCGTGGTCAAGCCACGCTCCGCCAGGATATCCGCGAAGCGGCGGATACGCGACTCCGGCGAACATCGGAAGGCGGCGCCCGGAAACGGATTGAAGGGGATGAGATTGACCTTTGACGGGATATTCCGCAACAGCTTGGCTAACCGCCGGGCCTGCTCGTCCGCATCGTTGACGCCGTCGAGCATGACATACTCCCAAGTAATCCGGCGGGGATGCTTATCCCGGATATAGGCGTCGCAAGCCGGCAGCAGCCGCTCCAGCGGGTACTTGCGGTTGAGGGGTATCAACCGGTCCCGCAGTGCATTGTCGGGGGCGTGCAGCGAAACCGCGAGGCTCACGTCGGTGAGACCCCGCAACCGCTCCAGCGCCGGCGCCACACCGGAGGTGGAGATGGTCACCCGACGTTTGGACAGGCCGAAGGCGTCGTCGTCGGTGAAGATACGCGACGCCGCCACCACGGCATTGAGATTGAGCAGCGGCTCGCCCATCCCCATAAAGACAATATTGGTCACAGCCCCCTCGGGGAGCCGCTGAACCGCGGTGTGGAGCTGTCCGGCAATCTCGGCCGTACTCAGATTGCGGACGACACGGGCGGCCGCGGCCGTGGTGGCGGCGGCGGTGGCGCAGAAGGTACACCCCATGGCGCACCCGGCCTGGGACGAGACGCAGAGCGTCCCCCGCTTGGCCTCAGGGATGAAAACGGTCTCGACGGCATTGCCGTCGGCAAGCCGCAGCAACCACTTGGTGGTCCCGTCGGCGGAGACCTCCTCCGCCTCCACCCGCGGCAGATCGACCCGGCACAACTCCGAGAGCCGCACGCGCAGCGGCTTGGCCAGGTCGGTCATCGCTTGGAAGTCGTGGATCCGCCGCTGGTGGACCCACTTCAGTAATTGCCGTGCGCGAAAGCGTTTCTCGCCGATAGACTCGAGCAAGGAGACCATCCCCGCCCGGTCCAGGCCGATCAGATCAACCGCGGAACCGGACAGGCGGTCAAAGGGATTACGTCCTTCAGCGCGCACAGATCTCATCGGCGGAGAAGAAGTAGTCGATCTCGGTCCGCGCGGTATCAGGACCATCGGAGCCGTGGACCGCATTGGCGTCGATGCTCTCCGCATAGTCGTGGCGCAGGGTGCCGGCGGCGGCCTCCTTGGGGTTGGTGGCGCCCATGATTTCGCGGTTCTTACGGATGGCGTCCTCGCCTTCAAGCGCCTGGACGAAGACCGGCCCGGAAGTCATGAACTGGACGAGGTCGTTGAAGAACGGTCTTTCGCGGTGGACGGCGTAGAACCCCTCGGCCTGTTCGCGGCTGAGATGCACCATCTTGGCGGCGACAATCCGCAGACCGGCGCGCTCGAAACGCGTGTAGATTTCACCGATGACGTTTTTCGCCACCGCGTCGGGTTTAATGATGGAGAGGGTGCGCTCCACGGCCATGGCGTAACTCCTGATCCGTTTTCTAAGTGAATGGGCGTGCGCCGCATGGCGGCGAGGGAGCGGCAGTCTAACCAGCCGCAGCGGCGACGGCAACGCAACGCCACCGAAACCACGTACTGCATTTACCCGTTATTACGAGCGCAACAGCGACTTCGCGTCTCTAAACGGTGAAACTCTCGCCACAGCCGCACAGATCGCGGACGTTGGGGTTGCGGAAGTCGTAACGCCGGTTGATCCCGTCGCGGACGTAATCCACCTCCATTCCCTCCAGGAAGGGCAGATGGCGCCGCGCCACGACAACCTGCACGCCGTGCTGATCGAAGACCGCATCGTCCTCTTCCACGGCCTCGGCGTACTCGACGGTGTAGCCGAAACCGGAGCAGCCGGACGGCTTGACTCCCAGCCGCAGACCCACGGCCTGATTATTCTCAATATGGGAGCGGACGTGTTCCGCCACGTTCTCGGTAATCGTGATCGACATCGGCACAGACCTCTTGCTCGCGTTGGGGGCGGATACTCCCCAGTGAGTCTAGCCCCGCCCCACGACCCACGAAAAGAACCCGCGGGGTCAGGAATCGTTTTCCGGCTTTCGCTTCGGATCGCCGTTGTCCACGGCGGCGTCCGGCACATCGATATCGGGTATCTCCGTCTCCCCGATATCTCCGCCCAACACCCGGACCGCGGTGCAAAGCTCCTCGATACGCCGGTCCGTGGTGTGGATATGATCGAGAATGGCGTTGACCGCCTGGGCCACCGGGTCGGGCATATCGGTGGTGCCGTAGGCGTCGAAGCCGATCCGCCGCGCCACCTGCGCCCGCCGGTCAGTGTCCGGCGCCCGCCGCCCCACTTGGCGCGCCGGTATGCCCACCATGGTGGCGCCCGCCGGCACATCTTTCAGGACGAC